>CAYSMG010000050.1:0-1844 GCA_964432045.1 uncultured Eggerthellaceae bacterium | reverse complement strand
AGCAGCAACAAGGGAGTAGGTAAGCCGGCTGAAACCGGCACCAACACAGAAAGGAAGCAGCAAGTCATGCGCAAGTTTAAAACCGAGAGCAAAAAGCTTCTCGACCTGATGATCAACTCTATTTATACCAATCGCGAGATTTTTCTGCGCGAGCTCATTTCTAATGCATCGGATGCCGTAGACAAGCTCTACTTCAAAAGCCTTACCGATACTTCGGTGGAGCTTTCTAAAGACAAGTTAGGCATCGATCTTGCCTTCGATAAAGACGCGCGTACCATCACGGTATCGGACAACGGCATTGGCATGAGCAAGGACGACCTTGACCGCAATCTGGGCACCATCGCTCATTCCGACAGCATGGCCTTCAAAGAGGAAAACGCCGAACAGCAGGGCGAAGATGTAGACATTATTGGCCAGTTTGGCGTGGGCTTTTATTCCTCTTTCATGGTGGCAAAGAAGGTGCGCGTGGTGTCGCGAGCCTATGGGTCTGATGAAGCCTGGGCTTGGGAAAGCGATGGCGTAGAAGGTTACACCATCGAAGAAGCCAAGCGCGACCAGCACGGTACCGATATTATCCTTACCCTAAAAGACAATACCGATGAAGAAGACTTCGATACCTACCTTTCCGAATATGGCTTAAAAGACCTTGTCAAGCGCTATAGCAACTATGTGCGCTACCCCATTCGCATGGAGGTAAGCAAGTCTCGCCAGCTGCCCAAGCCCGAAGATGCCGGCGATGACTACGTGCCTCAGTACGAGGACTACACCGAAGTTGAAACCATCAATTCGATGACTCCCATTTGGAAGCGCCGCAAGTCGGAGGTTTCTCAGGAAGAGTACAACGAGTTTTACAAGTCCGACTTCCACGACTATTCCGACCCAGCACGCACCATTTCCATTCACGCGGAAGGCGCGCTTTCCTACGATGCGCTGCTCTTTGTTCCCAGCCGCCAGCCCTACGACCTGTATGCGCGCGACTACAAGAAGGGCCTGGCCTTATACAGCTCCAACGTGCTCATTATGGAAAAGTGCGAAGAGCTTCTGCCCGACTATTACAACTTTGTGCGTGGTGTTGTTGACAGCCAAGACCTCACGCTCAACATTTCACGTGAAACACTGCAGCATAACAGCCAACTGCGTGCCATTGCTAACCGCGTAGAGAAAAAGATCACCTCAGACCTAGAAAGCATGCGCGACAAGGACCGCGAGACCTACGAGCAGTTCTTCGAAAATTTTGGACGCGGCCTGAAGTACGGCATTTACACCAGTTATGGCATGAATAAAAAAGAGCTGGCACCGCTTCTTTTGTTCTACTCTGGCAAGGAACAAAAGATGGTCACCTTAGACGAATATCTGAAGGCCATGCCCGAGGATCAGGAAGCGATCTATTATGCAGCGGGCGATTCCATTGATCGTTTGGCCAAGATGCCCATTGTAAAGACGGTTCTGGGCAAGGGCTATGACGTGCTGTTGTGCACCCAGGATGTCGATGAGTTCTGCTTTATGTCTATGCGTGACTTTGGCGGAGACGACAATGGCGAAGGCGCCAAAGAGCTCAAGAATGTGGCTGGTGGCGGCATTGACCTAGCCTCTGAGGACGAAAAGAAGGAAGCTGAGGAAGCCACCAAGGAAAATGAAGACCTCTTTGATGCCATGAAGGAAGCCTTGGGTGGGTCGGTAACTAAGGTGGCCGTAAGTTCGCGTTTGGATGACGCGCCGGCCTGCATTACGTCTGAAGGCCCCATTTCTCTTGAGATGGAAAAGATACTGGCGCAAAATCCCGATGGCGAAGAGGTAAAGTCGCAGCGAGTTTTGGAGATTAACGCGAAAAACCCGGTCTTTGA
>CAYSMG010000049.1:0-6972 GCA_964432045.1 uncultured Eggerthellaceae bacterium | reverse complement strand
AAAAGATCATTTGAGCTTTCGCAGGAAGAGAAGATGCAGATAAGATTTTTATCGCAGACGCTCATTGGCGCGGCAGTGCTGGTAAGCGAAGATCCGTTTTCTTATGTTAATCCCGATAAATGGAGGCAAATGGAAAAAATCTTTGAAATAATTTCAAAGCGAAACGTTGCTATATTAATCATTTCCAGATTTAAAGATAGATACAACATGCTTCAGGCTACCCAGTACCGACTTAAAAGCACGGGCGAAATTGTTAAAGTTAACTAAAAACATAAACGCAATATTGTGAGATATGTTCATGGAAATCATAAAGTAAGTTGATTGATTATTAAATATGTCAAAATAATCCACCTTTTGGCAATTCGGTGAGTTGTTGAAAGGTGGATTTGTGTTTAAATATATAGCAATAAAAAAATAAAACCGAACCGAGCCACAATCAATTTAGGGAGGAGGGTAAGATTAAAATGGAGGTTTTAGAATATGAGTAGGAAAAGCGGCGGCAGGATTAATTTTGCTTTGCTTTATCAAAAGTTTGGAGTGGTGACGCTGCTGGTGATCATGTTTATCGTGGCGTCGCTCCTGAGCCCCAATTTTACAAACCTGCGGAACCTTACAAATGTTTTGAGGCAGATCGTTATCATAACTATCATAGCCTGCGGCGCCAGTTTCGTCATGATATCGGCACAGATTAATTTTGCCTACGACGGATTGATTGCTTTCCTTGGATGTATGTCTGTCCTTTTTATGGTCCATACCGATAACGTAGTAATAGCCGTCGTCGGCGGTCTGGCTCTCGGCGCCGGGCTCGGGCTGGTATATGGAACTTGCGTTACGGTGCTTAGAGTGCCCGGGTTTATCGTCGGGCTGGCTATGGACAGTATAGTAAGCGGAGCGATCATCATCATATCCGGCGGGCTGCAGATAACAGGAGCCGGAGAAGCCTTCGAAGTATTGGGCAAAGGCTATATCGGGCCGGTACCTATAAATGTAATTATCATGTTCGCGATCATAATCATATGCCATGTAATCCTTACTAAAAGCACATTTGGGAGAAAAGTGTTTGCGGTGGGTGGAAACAGGCAGGCGGCGATAGCCTCGGGAATAGATGCAGATTCGATCATTAGAAAAGCATATATTATCGATGGCCTTACGGTAGCTTCGGCGGCAATCCTCTTTATGTCGAGACTTGGAGTTGGGCAGCCAAGCGCGGGAGACGGATATGCGTTTGACGGTATAACCGGAGCCGTTATAGGAGGATGTTCTATTTACGGTGGTAAAGGTTCCATCATAGGCTGCCTGATAGGAGCGGCAATAGTCGGGATACTGGATAATATTTTAAGCCTTATGAACGTAAGCTCCTATTGGCAGGATGTATTTTCAGGAGCAATAGTCCTTGCCGCCGTACTGGTCGACATGCTCACCAAGGATGCCGCTACGCGGGCGGTCAAGAACATGATGGCGGAGAAAAAGGCCGCGCAAACGACATAAGTAAACTTTTAATTAGCTTACGCTAAAGTTAAATCAAAAACAGAGCCGTAAAACTTTACGGTTCCCAACGGTGGAAAGGAGAAAACACATGAAAAAGAAAACGGTGGCAATGATAATGGCAGCTATGGTTACGGCTGGGATGCTGGCGGGCTGCAGCAGCGGAAGCAGCTCAGAAGCCTCTTCAACGGGCAGCGCGGAAAGCACGGCCGACGGAGCGGCCGATGGCGAGACTTGGCTTATAGGCTATGCAAACCGCGACGACACGGATACCTATCTGAAGTCTGTTGTGGACGAGTTTGAAGCGCTTATAGATGCAGACGACAGGTTTGAACTTATTACGGCCGACGCAGGCGGAGATTCACAGAAGCAATTGCAAGACCTGGACAACTTTTTGGTGCAAGGCGTGGATGTTGCGGTTTTATGTCCGCAGGATGGAGACACGGTAGTGGACTATGTTGACACGTTTAATGAAGAAGGGGCTGTCGTGTTCTGTTCGTCGCAGCAGGCATCAGGCGGGGATTTCACATTCGTAGGCGCATCGGATTATGAATTGGGATTAAAGACGGCGCAGTATGCATATGAGAATCTCGAGGAAGGCGCGAAGGTATTATACCTCGGAGGCCCGCTCGGATATCAGACATGTATCGACAGACGACAGGCCTTGGTGGACGGTTTTGCCGATCGCATACAGACTGATTGGGACGGAAATGTTATCAATGAAGACGGAGACATAGAAGTTCTTTCATGGCAGCAGGTTGATGCGAGTTCATTTGCTGAATCCGCAATGAATATAACCGAAGACTGGATCCAGTCATTTTCCGATTTTGACGCGATAGTAAGCTGGAACGACACTTCTGCCCTCGGTGCAATCGAAGCACTAAAGGGAGCCGGTATCACCGATGTTATGATATGTTCGATCGACGGAATCGAGGACGCGCTCCAGGCGGTAAAAGACGGGGATATGGCGTGTACGGTAATGCAGAGCGCACAATTGCAGGCGCAGACATTATATGATGCAATAGTTAACGTTTACGAGGGAGGCGAAAATCCTGACGTTATCAATCCCGAAGTTTATGTCGTAGACAGCACAAACGTGGACGAATATCTTTGATCTGATTTTAATTATCGGTTTCGAGGAACAGCGCATAGCTGTTCCTCTCATGCGAACAAGGAAGGAAGGGCGTTACATGGCAGAATATGAATACGTGCTGGAATTAAACGACATAGTTAAACTGTTCCCCGGGGTTCGCGCCCTTGACGGAATGTCGATGAAAATAAGACCCGGCACGGTGCATGTGATATGTGGGGAGAACGGAGCCGGGAAATCAACCCTGATGAAGGTCATCAGCGGAGAATATATAGCCGAAGAGGGTGAGGTTATATATAAGGGTAAAAAACTTGGAAAAAGAACGGTGATGGAAACCGTGGAGATGGGAATCTCGATGATACATCAGGAGATGAACCCCATAAAAAAAATGACGCTGGCTCAGAACATCTATCTTGCGCGTGAGCCGTTAACGAAAAGAGGGCTGATTGACTTTAAGAAGATGAACCGCGATACCGGCGAGCTGCTTAAACGGCTGGACATCCGCTATAAGCCTACACAGCTTATGGAGGAGTTGTCGATTGCCGGTCAGCAGCAGGTCGAGATAGCTAAAGCGATCAGTACAAACGCCAATGTGATTATCATGGATGAACCTACGTCTGCCATTGCGGATTCGGAGGTTGAGATACTGTTTGAACAGATAAAGAAACTGAAAGAAAACGGAGTCGCTATTATCTATATTACACATAAAATGGATGAGATTTTCCGTATAGCAGATGAGGTAACGGTCATACGCGACGGAGCGTGGATCCTAACCGCGCCGGCAGAGGAACTTACGGTCGACGAAATCATCACAAACATGGTAGGGAGAAAAGTAGAAAATCTTTATCCTAAGAACAAGGCGAAAATAGGGGATGTAGCGCTCGAAGTAAAGAATCTTACACATACCGGGGTATTCCGGGACATTTCATTCAAGGCAAGAAAAGGAGAAATACTGGGATTTTCCGGCCTTGTAGGAGCAGGGCGATCCGAAGTAATGCGTGCTATTTTTGGAATAGATCCGTATGAAAGCGGAGAAATAATAGTAGAAGGCAAGCCGGTACGTATAAGTAGGAGCGCCGACAGCATAAAGAACGGCATAGCGATGGTTTCCGAAGATCGAAGGGCGGAAGGGATTATTCCGATCCGTTCAATACGGGAGAATATTTCGTTGGTTTTTATGGATCAGTTTGCAAAGTTTACTTTGATCGACAAGAAAAAAGAAGAAGAAAAAGCCGATGCAATGATGAAGAAACTACGCGTAAAGGCAGCAAGTCCTACGCAGGAAATAAGAACTCTTTCGGGAGGGAACCAACAAAAAGCCATACTTGCCAAATGGCTTATGGGTGATACTAAAATCATGATATTGGACGAACCTACACGGGGAATAGACGTCGGTTCAAAAGCTGAAATACATCAGCTGATGTGTGATTGCGCGGAGGAAGGAATGGCGGTGATAATGATTTCTTCGGAGCTTCCCGAAATTATCGGAATGAGCGACCGTGTAATAGTTATGCGGGAAGGGCAAATTTCCGGTGAGCTGGAACGCAAGGATGTAACACAAGAAGCGATCATGAAGCTGGCCATATAAAGAGACTTTGCGGAAGGGAGTATATTCATGAGCGTAGCTAAAAAGAAATTCAACCTGGCGCAATTTTACGGTAGATTCGGGATGTTTTTTATTCTGATAGCGTTATTTATCGTAGCAGCATTTGCGTCTCCTAATTTTTTGACGCAGTCTAACCTGACGAACGTATTGAGGCAGATTACTTCTGTCACGATTTTGGCCTGCGGGTGCAGCTTTGTCATAATCTCGGGGAATATTAATATTGGCTATGACGGCATACTGGTTTGTGTCGGCTGCGGTTCCGCAATGGTATATGCTTCGGTACAGAATCTTTTTATAGCCGTAATTGCAGGAATAGCGTTCGGTATTATTTTTGGAATAGGATACGGAATATTTGTAACTACTTTCAAAATCCCGGGCTTTATCGTAGGGCTTGCGATGACATCCATAGGTTCGGGGATCATACTTTTGGCAACGGGCGGAAAAACGATTCCTAAGACATCGCTCGGTAATTTCAGCGTCATAGGTCAGGGATATGTAGGCGCCATACCCATATGCGTTATCATAATGTTTGCTATACTGATAATATGCCATATCATCCTGAAACGAAGCCGTTTTGGTATGAAGGTGATGGCGGTAGGGGGCAACAGGGAAGCGGCCCTATCTTCGGGAATCAACGTAAACAAGGTGATTCGTCAGGTGTTCATATTGGACGGAATCTGCTGTGCCATAGGAGCGATCGTCTATATGTCGAGACTTAACTCCGGAGATCCGGCGGCAGGCGGAGGAATTTGTTTTGATGCGATCACCGCCGTGTGCATTGGCGGAGTTTCAATATCCGGCGGAGAGGGAACGATAGCCGGTAGCTTTGTCGGAGCGGTTATCGTAGGGATGCTGGAGAACTTGCTGAATTTGCTCAACGTAAACTCAAATTGGCAGGACATAGTATCCGGAATAGTCATAATCGTTGCGATAGTGGTAGATATTAGCGTTAAACGGGCAATAACAAGCAATGTAAAGAAGACTGTAAGATAAATGATCGGAAGGTTATTATGATGGAGTATTTTAAAAAAACCTTAGAAAAGGCCGACCCGATGAATCCTTTTGTGCCTGTTATATCGGGATTTTGCGAATTTAAACTTTCTATAGGGAGTGATGTGCGCAGAGGAGTTTGGTATATTCCGGAAGATACCCGTCCTTCAACAAACGGAATTCTGATTGTTCCGCCATCCAAGGTTACGATCGATGAATTTTTTGAAAAGAGCAATTGGGTCGATTTGGCGGACGGTGAGGAAGTTAAAGAGAAAATGGTGATAGTCGTGGTGGAATCCGGCCCAAATGGCTGGAACACCGAAGAGGAATACGGCGACACAAAAGGAGATGTTGCTTATATATCCGCCGTATTTCGGCTTATCTCGGAAAGGACGGTCGCCTGTTTACACGAAGCCAAGAAGTATATGATAGGCTATGAGGACGGGGCAACCATGGCGATGATGGCGGCAATGTGGGATCCTGCCGCTTATGCGGGGGTTGCGGCGGTTGCGCCCGGTGAAGTTTCGGGAAGTTATATAAAAAGGGCAAAAGACGATTATGCACTGAATTTAAACGGCTATGAAGATGCGGCGCACTCCCGTGATATTAAAAAAAGCGACATCCCGGTGCCTGTATTTCTGATTGGCGAGGATTGGCTCGATAACTGCGGCGCGGCAGTTTATTTTAGAAAAGCTTGCGGGTGTGGCGAAAACCCGAAATATATAGACGAAAAAACACGGGAATATGTCCGCGATAGAGAAGCGGAATATCCGGTCAATCAGGACAAAGAGTGTTACAGGGTGCGTATAGAGAAAACGCAGGGCGCGGCCAAGGAATTCGGTAGAAAGATCAACCGAAAAATATGGAAATCATTCTTGTATCGAACCCGAAGATGGATGGGCGATCCCGGAGGGGATTTGAGAATAACGGAGGATCCGGTTGCCGATCTGGGGATGGAATATCATTATGAGACGATAGGAGGCTTCAAACGGGAATGGTATGTTTACGTCCCCGGTTTCGTAAAAGAAAATTTGGAACGAAAGGTTCCCCTGGTTATAGCCTGCCATGGATATTCATGTACCGCGGAAATATACATTGGAAATAGTGAATGGCACCGCGTGGCTGATGATTACGGCTTTATCGTTGCTTTCCCGACGGCTACGCCCGGACGGTTGGAAGTCACCTCGCCCGAGGCGTATGTATCTCCGGACAATATTCCTCTGCCGACATGGAATTGCGCAGGCCACGCCGAGGGAAGGCCGTATGAGCTGGATTTCTTCGAGCACATGCTAGGTGATATTTGCTCGTCCCATCCTATCGACAGGAAAAGAATATATATAACAGGGCATTCTAACGGATCTATGATGACACAGTGGCTTGCGCTGACAAGGCCCCAATGGTTCGCGGCGGCGGCTCCCTGCTCAGGCATATTGCATATGATCTCGATGGATAAGTGTCTGGAAACGGCGGAGGTAAAGAACCGCAAGCGCATGGATATCCCGATATGGATGCAGGGAGGAACGGAAGAGCCTTGGCTCCTTGACGGAATCCCTAATGGGGATAACCGCACGGCCAAGAGCATAAAAGAATGGTGGAAATTGAATGATATGCCCGGCGAAGCGCCGAACGATTATACGGAAAAAGCCGTTCATAACGGACGGTGGAACGACTGGTTCTACGATAAGAACCGCATCCCAATGCTCAGATTCAGCAGCATAGAATACATGCCGCACGCCGTTTTGCCGGAGCAATCATACAGAATATGGGAAGACTTTTTTTCTCATTTTTCACGTAACGAAGA
>CAYSMG010000048.1:0-7004 GCA_964432045.1 uncultured Eggerthellaceae bacterium | reverse complement strand
TGCTCCTGTCGGAGATGACCTGGCAGTATTTCGGCTCGCCGTTGAAGCAGAAGAACTTGTAGTCCTTCAGGTCGCCTCCCGTGCCGTCGTCCATGAACTGCTCGGCGAGTATCTTACGGGACACGTCCTTGTAGGGCCACTCGCGGCCGTGCAGGTAGTAGTTCTCCCGGAGGCCTCTGCGCAGGTCGGCCCGCACGCGGTCGGCGTCCATCGCGCCCTTGTCCTTGCAGATGTACATGCCCAGCCCGGAGTTATGGTTGCACTTGAGGACGAACCTCTCGGGCAGGCTGCCGAAGTCGATCTCCTCGGGCGTGTCCCACACGCCGAGCGTGGGGATGATGTATTCGCGCCCCAGGAGGCCGGCCACGTAGTCCTTGGCCTTCACCTTGTCGACCATCACGGTGTACTCGGGGCGGCGGTCGTGCAGCTTCAGCCATTGCAGCTTCTCGCCGAACGTCCGCGGGTTCGCCAGGTCGAGGCGGCGGCCGGTGGAGAGGCGGTACTTCATGCGCAGGTAGGGCTCGTCGGCGATGAGGGGGGCGGCGCGGTCGAGCAGGGCGTTGGCCAGCACCGCGGGGTCGTGCGCCAGGTAGTGGAAGAGGCGTTTGATTTTTCTCATAAGGTTTTCTGTTTATTCTAACTGCCGGCTGATGGCGTGGCGCAGCCGGTCGAGGTGGGACTCGCAGGCCACCAGGTTCATCGCCCGGTAGCGTTTCGCCCCGCGGAAGAAGCTGGGGAGCCATCCCCTGAGCCAGGCGGCCTTCAGCCAGCGGCCGCCGTAGGGCTCGAAGACGGCGAGGTAGGCACGTGCCGTGCGGTCGTAGGCCTGCCCGATGGCGCGGCCGAGGGCGTCATCGTCGGCTATGGTGCGGTTGAGGGCGGCGATGCGAGCCTCGAAGGCCGCCGTGTCCGCCAGGAAGCGCACCGCTGCCTCCCGGCGGCACTGCTCGTAGGGGTGGAGGACGGGAGTGACCGCCCCGCCGCCGTCGAACTGCAGCTCCACGGCGTAGCCCTCGTGCCAGCCGGGCAGCGTGCAGCGGCCCCCGGCGCGGTCGAAGCAGAAATTGCCGAGGCCGTAGAAGATGGGCTTGCCGACGTAGACCTCGTAGCCGCTCGGGCAGTGCTGGTGGTGGTTGACCACGGCATCGGCCCCGGCGTCGACGAAGAAGCGGTAGGCCGCCTTCATGCGCGGGCTGGGCAGGTCGATCTGCTCGTGGCCGCCGTGGACGATGACGATGCAGTGGTCCGCCCGCCGCTTGGCCTCGCGGATGGCGTAGTACTGGCGGACGGGGTCGAGCGGGTTGCACCCGCCGTGCTCGCCGGTGGCGATGGAGAACTCGTGCTCGCAGCAGTTGACGAAGGCGAACTCCCGCCCGGCAATCGTCCGGTAGAGCGTCTGCCCGGCCTCCGCCAGGTCGCGCCCCCCGCCGACGTGGTCGAGGCCGGCGTCGCGGAAGGCCGCCAGCGACTGTTCCACGCCCGCCTGGCCGTAGTCGAAGAAGTGGTTGTTGGTCACGGTCACCATGTCGAAGCCCGCCCGGCGCAGTGCCTCGGCCGCACGCGCCGTGCAGCAGAGGCAGGGGCCCGCCTTGGCGATGGGGCGGTCGGCGGGCGAGGCCACGGTGGTCTCGAAGTTCGTGACGCTGTAATCCATCTGCCCGGTGAGCACCTTCACCTCGCCGAGGACGGCCTCCCACTCGCCCGCCCCGATGAGGGCGGCGACGCGGTCGCACGGGCAGAAATCGCCCGTAATGAGTATCCTTATCATCTTTTCCTGAATAGTTGTTTCCTGAACGAGAGGACTATCCCCCGCTCCTCCCTGAACGGGGCGAGGGCGGCGAAGTAGGCCACGACGCACACGCACAGCGCTATGGCGGCCCGGGGGAACGAGCCGCCATAGCCGGGGCCGAGGACGGCCCAGCCTGCCGCGCACATCACCAGGGCGGCGAACGCCGAGGGCATGACATTGCCCATCATGCGCCACGGCGATATCCTCACGTACACGTACATAAGTACCATATTCACCAGAATACCTTCCAACCGGACGAGCGACCTCGTCACGTAGACCACCTCGAAGGAGTGGCGGACGGCCAGCAGCATGGCGGGGCAGAGGACGACGAGGTGGAGCCACTGCGAGAGTACCGACAGTTTGGGGCGGCCCAGCGAGCGGTAAACCTCGCTGCTGTAATGGGACAGGACGATGGTCAGGGCGCTCGTCAGGGCCCACAGCCCGATGAAGTCGGCCGCCTCGGTCCACTGCGGCCCGAGCAGGACGGCCGTAATGAAGTGGCGGAAGAGGAAGATGCCCGCCCCGAAGGGGACGATGAGCAGGCCCACCGTCTTCTGGAAACGGAAGAACATCGCCTCGAAGGCGGCGCGGTCGGCCTGCAGCCGCGAGAGGGCGGAGAAGAGGACGGGCGTCGTGGCCGAGGTGACCAAGGCCGTAATCTGCCCCACGGTCGTCATGGACGTCTTGTATATCCCCAGGTAGTGCGCGTTCAGGTGGACGCCGATGATGAAGACATCGACGTAACCCGTGAGCCAGACCGAGACCGACTCGGCCATCGACCAGACGGTGAAGGAGAACATCGCCCGGAACTTCGCCCAGGAGAAGTAGCGGCGTATCTTCCAGCGGGAGCAACTGGTGAGCACCACGGCGTTGACGGCGTTGAGGGCGATGGTCCCGATGACCAGTGCCCAGTAGTCGCGCAGCCAGACGGCCAGGGGGACGGTGACGACCAGAGGGACGCAGATGCCGAACATGCGCGCCTTGAAGAGCGTCTTGAAGTCGAAGTCGCGCTTGAAGAGGGCCATCTGTATGCTTGAGAAGGCCTGCAAGGGGATGGAGACGCAGGCGACGGCTATCACGGCACCCAGCCCGGGGTTGCCCACCAGCGCGGCCAGCGGCTCGCAGAACAGGGCGATGATGCCCCACAGCACGAGGGAGAGCGTGAGGTTGCTCCAAAAGGCCACGCAGGTCGACTCGTCCCTGTCCGTCGCGTCGGCGAACTCGTGCTGGATGAGGTATTTCTGGAAGCCCGCGTCGGTGAACACCTCGACGAAGCTCACGATCATCGTGATGGTGGCCACCACGCCGAAGGCCTCGGGCGTCAGCAGGCGCGCCAGCACCATGTTGGTGACCGGCGAGACCAGCTTGGCGGCTATCTCCGTCACGGCGGACCACTTGGTGGCCGACACGATCCTACCCTTGTCCAACTCTCCCATGCGTTTCTCCTTTCATTCGTAGTTCCTTTCCGTCCGCGCCCGTCACCCGATCAGGAAACGCCCGAAGCGGGTCCGCAGCGTCAGGTGGCAGAGCAGCAGCGAGGCCGCCAGGGTGATGGCGGAAGCCACCCACGGGAGCAGCCACGCGCCGACCGACAGCGGCAGGGGTGTCTTGTAGTAAAGCACTTGCAGGACGAACTGCTGGTAGATGTAGACCCCGTAGCAGTAGCCCCCCAGCGTGACCAGCGCGGGGCGCGACGCCAGGAAGGCGGACACCCCCGGACGGTTCGCCCAGCCGTACATGAGGTAAACGGCGGCCGACGCTGCCGACAGTCGGGCGACCCCGACGCACAAGTGGCGTGACAGTTTCAACGGATAGCCGGCTGGTTGAGGCCAGCCGCCGCGCATCCACATGTAGGCCACGAAGGCGGCAGCGAACAGGGCGAGGGCGGCCAGCATGTTCCGCCGGCTGAAGGACGGAAGCCTCACCAGCCCCTGCTTCACGAGGAAGCCCGCGTAGAAGAACAGGAAATAGTTCCCCAAGCTCCCCAGCCCGAACGGCAGGCGGCCAAGGGGATTGAACACAACCCAGATGCAAGCGCATATTAACACTTTATTGTAGACAGGGGGGGGTAATTTAGACGTTATCACATACGTCAGGACGAAGCACCAGAAGAGCATCGGCAAGAACCACAGGTGGCCGCAGCCGTTCAGTATCTTGGCGGCGATGTCCCACGGGGAGGCCGAGAGGTCGAAGAACAGCGCGTAGTAGGCGACGCCGAAGATCAGACAGGGCAGCAGGATGCGCTTGGCCTTCCTCGACACGCAGGTGCGGAAGGTCAGCGACGACGGCGAGCCAGCCGCCTTGAACCCCAGCAGCAGGCCGCTGATGAAGACCATCGCCTCGAGCTGCGGGCAGTGGGTCAGCATCCCCAGCCAGTCGTAAAGCGGGATGGCCTCGAACGACGCGTAGGGCGGACGCCAGCCCCCGGTGTGGATGGCCAGCGCGTGGTAGACGATGAGGAGCGCGATGAGCGACAGCCGCATCACCGCGACATCCGTCAGGAAGGGCTTCCTCACCGCCCCGCGCGACGAGGACGGGGGGACGTTATCAATATCGGGCATCTTCCCAGCAACAGTTTCCGCGTCGGCGGACAGGAGGTTTGCCGGCGCGTTTTCTGTCGTATCCACTTGTTCTGCTTGTTCCCTCATTGAGAATTAATGCTTTTCCTTTTTGGTTCTTTCTACATCCGTCAGGCGGTGGCAGCCTCAACAGCCATGCCCCGCCGTGCCATGCTCGACCCAGGCCTTGTACCACGCCACCGTTTCTCTCACACCGTCCACAATGTCCTTGCAGGGCTTATATCCCATCTCGGTTTGCAGCAGCGACGTGTCGGCATTGGTCTGGTACACATCGCCGGGCTGCATGGGGAGGTAGGTCTTTTCCGCTTCGTGGCCACAAGCCAGCTCTATGGCACGGATAAAATCCATCAGCTTCACGGGATGGGAGTTACCAATATTATAGATACGGTAAGGTGCCGGCGAAGTGGCCGGATCCGTTTTTTCAGCCTGCCACTCCGGATTGGGCGCAGCGGGATGGTCCAGAACGCGGAGGACACCTTCCACGATGTCGTCGATATAGGTGAAATCACGAAGCATGTCTCCATGATTGAAAACCTTGATGGGGCTGTTATTCAGGATAGCCTTGGCAAAGAGGAACGGCGACATGTCGGGCCGCCCCCACGGGCCGTAGACCGTGAAGAAGCGAAGCCCCGTAGAGGGTATGCCATAAAGATGGCTGTAAACGTGAGCCATCAACTCGTTGCTTTTCTTCGTTGCGGCGTAAAGGCTGACCGGATGGGCTATCCCGTCGTGCTCCGAAAAGGGCACTTTACCGTTCAAGCCATAGACACTGCTGGACGAGGCATAGACCAGATGCGCTACGCCACAGTGGCGACATCCTTCCAAGACATTGAGGAAGCCATCCACATTGCTGCTCACGTAGGCATAGGGGTTCTGGATGGAATAGCGTACGCCTGCCTGGGCGGCAAGGTTAACGACCCGGTCGAACCGTTCATTGGAGAAGAGCATCTGCATGGCCTGCTTGTCCTCCAAATTCATGCGGATAAAGCGAAAACCGGAGTATCTCTTGCTCTGTACGAACTTGTACCAGTCTACGTCGTCCCGCTCGATGCCCATTTCAAGCAGGCGGCCATATTTCAAGTCCGTGTCGTAATAATCGTTGATGTTGTCCAGCCCTACGACCTCATCGCCGCGTTCCAATAGGCGGCGGGACGTGTGGAAGCCGATGAACCCCGCCGCTCCTGTTACCAATATCTTCATGATATTTGCTTATCCGATTCTATAATAGGCAAATCCCCTCTCCGCCAACTCCTCACGGTCGTAAATATTACGTCCGTCAATAATCAGCCGCTCGCGCATGGTCTTATCCAACACGCCAAAGCTGGGGATACGAAATTCCTTCCATTCCGTAACGAGCAACAGCGCGTCGGAATCCAGGACTGCTTCGTACATGTCCTTGCAATAAACGACCCTGTCGCCTATTCGCCGGCGGCATTCATTCATCGCTATCGGGTCATAAACCCTTACGGTACAACCAGCCTGAACCAGCTTCTCAATCAAGACCAATGCAGGGGCTTCCCGCATGTCATCCGTTTCGGGCTTGAAAGCCAATCCCCACAAGGAAACAGTCTTCCCCTGCAAATGACCGCCGTAATGCTTCTGCAATTTATCAAACAGTATAGACTTCTGCCTATCATTCACCGCCTCCACGGCTTTCAGGACTTTCATCTCATACCCGTTCTTCTCGGCAGTTTTGATGAGAGCTTTCACATCCTTCGGGAAGCAACTGCCCCCATAACCGCATCCCGCATACAGGAACTTCTTTCCTATACGGGTATCCGAGCCTATGCCCTTGCGCACCATGTTCACGTCAGCACCGACCAGTTCGCACAGGTTGGCGATATCGTTCATGAAACTGATACGGGTAGCCAGCATGGAATTAGCGGCATACTTTATCATCTCGGCACTGGGGATGTCTGTGAATATCATTCGTTCGCCACTAAGCATGAACGGTTTGTACAGGCGAGCCATAACTTTCTTGGCTCGTTCGCTTGCCGTCCCGACCACCACGCGGTCCGGGGTCATGAAGTCCTTGATGGCAGCCCCCTCTTTGAGAAACTCGGGATTGGAAGCCACATCGAACTCCACCGCCGCACCACGTTTGTCCAGTTCCGCCTGAATCGTTTCCTTTACTTTCTGTGCCGTTCCGACCGGAACCGTAGATTTCGTAACGAGAATCGTGTATTTCTTGATGTTCTGTCCAAATGTCTTGGCTACGGCCAACACATATTTCAGGTCAGCACTGCCGTCTTCATCCGGCGGTGTGCCTACCGCACTGAACACCACCTCCATATCATCGATACAAGCGGCCAGGTCTGTCGTAAAGTGTAGACGACCGGCGGCCACATTACGTTTTACCAACTCTTCCAACCCCGGTTCATATATCGGGATTTGTCCATGTAATAACGAGTTAATTTTCTCTTCGTTTACGTCGACACAGGTAACATCTATGCCCATTTCGGAAAAGCATGAACCTGATACCAAGCCGACATAACCAGTGCCAACTATCGCTATTTTCATGATGCCTTATCGGTTAATTTCTGCGTTCATTTAGTGATTATACATGTTTCTCCTCCCCCCGTTCATGCCAACGCCGCGACGATGCGGGCGCAGGCGTGGCCGTCGCCGTAGGGGTT
>CAYSMG010000047.1:0-7268 GCA_964432045.1 uncultured Eggerthellaceae bacterium | reverse complement strand
ACTTCCTTGGGGTTTTCCGCAAGCACCTCATCTACCACCGCCTCGATGGCTCCCGTATCCGAGACCTGCTTCATGCCCCGCTCTTCCACAATGACATCGGGGTCTTTATCCTCTTCCAAAACCGCAGCCAGCACCTCTTTAGCCTGCTTGGAGGAAATAAGATCCTCGCTTTGCAGGCGCACAAGACTAAGGGTGCGCTGGGGACTGAGGCTGCTTTGGCCTAAATCGAAGTTGGCATCGGCGTTCATCAGTGCCGTAAGGTCGTTTATCACCAGATTTGCCACCGGCTTTGCCAGCTTTTTTGCCTCGGATTTAGCAGCTGCCATGCAGTCTTCAAAAAAGGTTACCGTAGCCTGATGTTCCACCAAATGCCGCGCGTCATAGGCAGAAAGCCCAAAGTCGCGCTGGTAGCGTGCGGCCTTTTCATCGGGAAGTTCGGGCAGTTTAGCGCGAACGCTTTCTATAAACTCATCGCTTAAGTCATAGGGTGCCAGATCAGGCTCAGGAAAAAGACGGTAGTCATCAGCGGTTTCCTTCGTGCGCATAACAATGGTGCGCTTAAGCGAGGGGTCCCAATGCCGGGTCTCCTGATAGATTATGCCGCCCTCCTCAAGCACCTCAGCCTGGCGACAAATCTCATAGGCTAGGCCATCGTGGAGGTTTTTGAAGCTGTTCATGTTCTTCAGCTCGGTCTTGGTGCCCAGCTGAGTGCTACCGCGCCGCCTTAGGCTCACGTTGCCATCGCAGCGCAGGCTTCCCTCCTCCATCGAGCAGTCAGAAATACCAATTGCTAGGTAGATCTGACGCAGCTTTTGCATAAAGAGACGCGCCTCTTCAGGGGTACGCAAATCAGGTTCGGTTACCAGCTCTATGAGCGGGGTGCCTGCGCGGTTGTAGTCGACCAAGCTATGAGTGGCTCCTGCTATACGGCCTTCCCCACCGCCAATGTGCACCATCTTGCCAGCATCTTCTTCCATGTGGATGCGCGTTATGCCCACATGGGCCACATAGCCATCTTCAGTGCGGGTAATATTTGCGGCAGTGCTTTGGGGTGCGCCTGTCTCACCTGGCTCTAGGCCGTCTAAGTCAATACGCTCGCGCGCGCCAGGACCATCCACCTCTAAGTCAAGATGACCTCGCATGCAAAAAGCGATGGGGCCTTGGGTGGTTTGGAAGTTTTTGGCCATATCGGGATACATATAGTTTTTGCGATAGAACATGCTGCGCTTTTCAATATCGCAGTTGGTGGCCAAGCCCGCCAGCACTATCGATTCAATAGCGGCCTTATTTGGCACCGGCAAAGCCCCCGGAAGCCCTAGGCACACTGGACAGGTGTGGGTGTTAGGCGGCGCACCAAATTCCAACTTGCACCCACAAAACATCTTGGTTCTAAGGGTGGTAAGTTCGGCATGAATCTCAAGACCAATGACTGCTTCCCAGTCTTTGAGCACCTCTTCAAGCTTCTTCATGGCTACTCACCCGCCTTTCTGTCAGCGAAAGCAGGTGCAACAGATGCCTTGCCAAAGTTGCTTTCCAGCACAGCCGCTACACGTAACATATTTTCGTCCTTAAAGGCTGGGGCAATGATCTGCGCTCCCACCGGAAGCCCGCTTTCGCGACCTAAGCCTACCGGCACACTCATGCCACCGTTACCTGCGATGTTGATGGAAATAGTGAATAGGTCGGTAGCATACATGGCTGCCGGACTTTGTATTTCACCGAGCTTGAAGGCACTACGAGGCGCAACAGGGGCCAAAATAGCATCGCAGCACTCAAAAGCCTCCTTATAGTCACGGGTAATAAGAGTGCGGACTTGCTGAGCTGGGTAGTAATACTTGTCATACACCCCGGCCGAAAGCAGATAACTTCCCAGCATAATGCGCCGCTTGGCCTCTGCACCAAAGCCTTTAGCGCGGCTGGCCTCGTACTGGCCACCCAGGTCCTTATGCCCCGCATCGCAGTATCCGTAGCGCACCGAGTCAAAGCGCGCAAGGTTGCTAAAAGCCTCACAGGGACCCAAAACGTAGTAGGAACTAATAGCGGCATCAATATGAGGAAGCTCAACCTCCACCAGCTGCGCTCCTGCCGCCTGCAGAGCCTGGGCAGATGCCTCTATCTTTTCCTTTACCTCAGCGCTAAGGCCCGCAGCCTCCATAAAGGCAGAAACAATGCCAATACGCAGACCAGCAGCCCCTTCGGCCAAATTGGCCGTGAAATCGGTGGTGATGGGTTGACTGGTGCAGTCTAGGGCGTCACGTCCAGAAATAGCGTTAAGCACAAAAGCAGCATCTTCTACCGAACGAGCAAGGGGTCCTACCTGGTCAAGTGAGCTGCCAAAGGCCACCACCCCATAGCGCGAAACCACGCCATAGGTGGGCTTTATCCCCACAACCCCACAGAAGGAGGCGGGCTGGCGGATGGAGCCGCCGGTATCGGAGCCCAAGGCCACCGGCAGCATGCCTGCTGCCACCGCCGCTGCGCTCCCGCCCGAAGAACCGCCGGGCACATGGTCGGTGTTCCAGGGATTGCGAGTGGAACCAAAGGCGCTTGATTCAGTGGTTGAGCCAAAGGCGAACTCGTCCATGTTGAGCTTGCCAAGGGGAAGAGCTCCCGCATCGAGGGTGCGCTGCACGCAGGTGGCGGTATAGGGTGAGGTGTAGTTTTCCAGCATGTGCGAGGCGCAGGTGGTATGCGTACCATCAAGGTTCATATTGTCCTTGTAGCCCATGGGGACCCCTGCAAGCACACCAAGAGTGGCCAGAGGATCCTCGCCTGCCTGTACTGCGGAAGACACCTGATCATCTAGCTTTTGGGCAGCCTGTAAAGCCGCCTGCTCGCTCACCTCTAGAAAGGCGTTTATCTGGATATCACTACGCCGGATACCCTCTAAGGTATCCCGAACAATTTCTTCGGCCGAATAATCCCGTGCCGCTAAACCCGCGCGAATTTCGCGAATACTCATACTTCCAAAGTTTGTTGCCACTAGCGATCTCCCCCTTCGCCAAGGATGGAGGGAATCAAAAAGCAGTCATCCTGCTGACGCGGCGCGTTGACCAGCGCCTCTTCTTGAGTAAAGCTGGGCTGTTCTAAGTCCTCGCGCATGACATTGCTCAAATCTCCAATGGGATGAAAGGTGGGTTCTATGCCCTCAAGGTCGTATTGGGTAATAGGCACAAGATTGTCGATGATGGCATTAAGGTCATCGGTCATCTGTGTCACTTCATCATCGTCAAGACCAATGCGCGCATAGGCGGCCATATTGCGCACATCGTTTTCGCTTACATGCTGGGTCATGCTTGCTTCCTTTGCTTTTAGCAGGGCGTGCTCTTGGCATGTCTTTGGAATGCAGCTTTGCGCATCTACCTGGGGCCTTCTAAGCACAGGAGGGCACTTGGTGCAGACCAAAGAAATTGCGGTGTATGCCATGATAGCAAAGCTCTATTTAAGTGCCTGGCAGCATGTCTTTTTGCATGAGGATTTAACAGCCAGATGTAAGTGGAAGCTAGTGCCGAGGCCGATGGAAGCTGATGGAAGCTAGCGAGCCAGTGAAAACCAGCAAGCCGGTAAACCGGTAGGCCAATGAGACAGTAAGTCAGTACTCCAATGAGTCAGCGAGCACAAATCTTGAAGCAGCCTAGGTTTGAAGGGCGAACTTTCGCTTAACCCGAACAAGCTTGCGCTGCCAGGATGTATAAAGAGCAAGCAGAAAGACTACTGTTGCTACCCCGTGGATGCAATCGAAGGGCAAGGCTGCGGCATATATCAGCGCCGCCTGGGCCAAGGTTTCCGGATGATAAAAGCCAATGATGCTCCACAGGTTAAGCACCAGCCCATATATAAGCCCCGAAAGAAAACCGTAGACCACCAGCACCCATTCCTTTTGCAAGAGCCCCGTCTGAGCAAGAAGTCCCCCCAGATAACCCACCAGACCCCAGCCATACATTTGCCAGGGAGTCCAGAGTCCCTGTCCAAAAAAGAAGTTCGAAACCAGGGCCGCCAAGGCTCCAACCAAAAAGCCGCTACGCCGTCCGAAGGCCGCACCCGCAATTATGGCAATGGCCGACACAGGCTTAAAACCGGGAATAGGTGCAAACAGGATACGCCCCGCCGCAGCCAAGGCGGCCAAAACTGCAATAGGCATGGTGTCGCGCAGACGCGGCCGCACATTTTCAAAGCCGGCAAAGAAAATAAGAAGGCAAGCTAAGACCATCACCAGTGAAAGCAAGGCGGTTTGTTCCACCTGATAAACCATACATAAAACGAGTGCCACCGGCACCCCCAATATGGCTATCAGTTCGCTTAGCAAAGGGAAAAAGCCCCTCATAAGAGGGCTCCAAACAAACGCGAGGCTTCATTTGGTCGATACACCAGGTTGTTTTTGAAGAAGGCATCCACCGGCTCGGTACAGGCCAACTCGCCATCGAAGATCATCGATACCTCATCGGCTACGGCAAGAGCAAAATCAAGGTCATGCGTCACCAAAACAACCGTACGTCCCTCATCGGCCAAGGCTCGCAAAAGACGGACTGCCTCGGCACAAAAGCGAGGATCAAGTCCCTTGCTGGGTTCATCTAAAAACAAAAGCTGCGGCTTGGTAAGCAAGAGTTTTGCCAAGGCCAGTTTCTGCCGCTGACCACCCGATAAATCATAGGGATGATGTGCGGCATGCTTTTCAAGGCCAAAGCGTTTTAAGGCCGCCTGCTCGTCAGCTTCAGTATAGTTACAGCGACTGCGCCATTCGGCCAGCTCTTCTGCCACCGTGTCGCAGACAAAGAGGGTCTTTGGATCCTGAGGCATAAAGGCTTGCTGGGCACGCCAGGGGTTGCTCACCCTTCCCCGCTGCGGCCTTTCAATACCGGCCAGCAACTTTATAAGGGTGGATTTACCACAGCCATTGCCGCCCACCACAGCATGAATGCTTCCCTTAAGGATATGCATGTCAAGCCCGCGTAGAACCCAAGGCGTATCGCGGTCATACCTAAAGTAGACTTCTCGCAGACTCAAGGCCTCCTCTTTTTGCCGAACATCGCGCTGCGCAGAAAGAAGAGTCGCCCGGCGATGCCAGCGCTTCCCCAAAGAGTCCCTCAGTTGATGACGGGTGCCCAAGGGGCCTATATCGCCCAAATCAATGCGAGAGGTGGCATAGTCTTGCACATCCTCGGGTGAATGCGTGGTCATAATCACCGTAATACCCAGCTCACGATTTACCCGCGCCAGCAAAAACAGGAAGCGCTTTAAGGCATTTGGATCAAGCTGGGCAGTGGGTTCATCCAAGAGCAGAAGCTTCGGGCGCAAGGCCAAAACCGCCGCCAAGTTCAGGATTTGCTTCTGCCCTCCCGATAAGTCTTCACAGGACTGATTCACCCAGGGTTCAATGCCAAAGAAATGAGCTACCTCGGCTACGCGGCGACGCATTTCATCTTGGGGGGTTCCCAGGTTCTCTAAACCAAAGGCCAGCTCGTGCCACACCGTATCGCAAACGATCTGCATGGCGGGATCTTGCATTACAAAGCCAATAGCCCGCGCCGATTCCTCCCGGCTTATCCCACCGTCCTTTGCAGAAAGCGCCTGGCCATCGCGCACCAGAGGCCTTCCCAAAACCTCAATGGTGCCGCTGCGCTCGCCCGCCGGGGCAAGTTCGGGTTTCATTGATCGCAAAAGGGTCGTTTTACCGCAGCCCGTTGGTCCCACTAAAAGGCAGAAGTCCCCTTCCTTAAGCTTAAAGGAAACCTTCTGAAAAACCTGATCGAGCCCACCTTCAGCCCCTTGGTAGGCAAAGGAAAAATCCTGCACCTGCACTATAGCGGCAGAGCTGTTCTTGCTTGCGCCTTCACTGTTTTTGCTTACACTTTCTAGCTGCGCCATAGCCACCACTCCCGCACCTGTAAACCTAGGGGAAGAAGCATCAAAAGCGCATAGGGTACATAGCGCCACCAGGCTCCCACTTCACTCATCCGGGGATAAAAAGAATAGCTGGAACACACCGCCGCCGCGCAGCCTGCCGCAAAGGCCGCAAGGACTCCTATGAGAACCACGACCACGCCATCGGCAATGCCAAAATGGTAGCGCTTATAGGTACTGCGGCGAAGTTTTGCGCCATAACCACGGGCCCGCATGGCATCGCTTCTCTCAATACCATCCTCCATACCCCAGCTCATCAGCACCGAAACAATGCGTAGGCGTCCCTTTACCTGGGCGGCCTTGGTAGAAGCACTTGCCGCGCCCACAGCGTCCTGAGCGGCTGCAATCTCGCGTCCGCGCGCCACAAACTGAGGAACCAGGCGCATAACCTGCGACACCACAAGCGAGACCACCGGCAAAATATTGCCAAAGAGAGCCATGGAGTTCGCGCTGTTCATACACACCGCATAAGAGCTAAACCACAGAAATACCGCTGCCAACATTGCCCCTGAACAGGCTCCATAGGCAAGGGATTCCGCATAAATGGCGCTGGGTCCAAGACGGAAAAGCTCAGTTGAGCCCGAGGCAGAAAACAGTGGATTTGCCAGCGTTACAACAATCCACAAGGGAAGCGCCCAGATAAAGGAACGCCCTGTATCCCTCACACCACGCACCACCAAAGAACACACAAGCGCCCCTAGGAAGGAAAGCGGGGTAAACACCGGATGCAAGGTGGCCATAGAAAACACAATGGCGCAGGCCAGAAACGCAAAAGCTACCGCTGGATGATAGCTTGCAAAGACATTGTGTCGCCGCTTGCGCATCGCTTTACCCTCTGCTCTTAAGGCTCTTAACTAGTGGCATAGACCCACTGGAGCAAATCGCCATCGGAAAGTACGGTGTTGTCCGCTGAGGCGTTTACATAATCCCCGTTGAGATAGTAGGTCCAGCCGCTCATTCCGCCGTAATCCTTCTCGGCCAGACCCCCAATGGCAGCCACATAAATGCCGTATTGCGTCTGCCGCGCATTCACCTGAATGCCCGTTGCAAGCAAAGCATCATAGGCGGTCTGCCCCTGACTGAGACTTAGCTCAGTGTTCAAGGAAACCGGTGAGTCAACCGCACTTGAGTCAATGCTCACCGACACGCTGATAAGGGAAGACTGAGAAGAATCGCTTGAGGAGGAGTCGGAAGAGCCAGTACTTGAACCTATGGAAGAGCCTGAACTGACATTGCCCAAAGAGGAGTTTGAAGAATTAGCATCGGTGAAAGACGCAGAAAAGCCCCCCGCCAAGGCGTAGGCTGATACCGCTATAAGCACCAGAGAGACCAGCGCCACCACCGCAAGGGCAATCTTTGTGGCAGGT
>CAYSMG010000046.1:0-7280 GCA_964432045.1 uncultured Eggerthellaceae bacterium | reverse complement strand
TTTTGAAACTAAAGCGCTGGCGCGGCATAGCTACACGTTACGCGAAAAACACATCATCGTTTGTAGCGGCGTTGCAAATTCGCTGTATAGCTCTTTGGGCGGAGATTTTGGCTTAAGCTATTGTCGACACTATCTAGACTCTTTGCATAAAGATTCAAGCGTACCATCGTAACGTGCCATCCATCTGTAAATATACTGCCTGCTGATATCGTAACGTGCAGCGGCTCTAGTAACGCCGCACTTTAAGGCAAAGGGAATCATAGATTGCCTACGTCGTTCCTTATGGGTTTCTTACTCATGCGGGAAACAGCCTCCTGTAAAATTGGTTTTGAGTGATATTGTTTTACAGCATGGCTGCGTTTCCCGCACTTATACTTTTCACTTCTTCACCGACGTATTCAAGACAGACGACAGACTTATAATTTGCATCTTCTGCTTATTGAATACTTCCCCCTCTCCCTTTCTGTCACATATGTATGTTAAACCTACACTGTCGCCCTGCAGTGTCGTAATGCGCTATTGACAAAATAAATGAAAGAGGATATTATTAAAATAGATTCACCGAATTAATTATACAAAATAATACGGGTTAGGAGAAGAACTTTATGGGGCAAACGATCATTGAAAAAATCCTATCTAAAAATCTAGGCAGGTCAGTATATGCAGGGGATGAAGCACTTTTCGAGCCTGATTTAGCTGTAGCTTATGACTATCCAGGATACATCGATTCCTATGAGAAGCAATTAACTGAGGAATTAGGGATAGATACATTAAAAAACCCTGATCAATTTATGTTTTTTATTGACCATTTTAACCCAGCAGGAGATGAAAAGTATCGCTCCGTGCATGAAAAAACCAGGCGTTTTGCCAAGCGTTGCGGTATAAAACTTTATGAAGATATCGGGATTGGACATCAGGTTATTATGGAGAAAGGTCATGTCGTTCCAGGAAAACTAATAACGCATTTTGACGGACATGTCAGCTCTCTTGGCGCGCTGGGGGCAGGAGCGATTAGTGTACGCAATGCTTTGATTGAAGTTTTTGCTACTCAGAAAGTATCAATTGTTGTCCCTGGCACCTTACGTGTTAATTTGGTTGGAAAGCTAGAAAAAGGTGTTACAGCAAGAGATCTGTTCCATAACTTAGTTTTACATCTAGGTCCTTCTGGTGGGTGTAACCTTTGTATTGAATACGGCGGAAGTGGCTTACAAAGCCTGAATATGGACGATCGTATCACGCTTTGCAATCAGAGTATGTTTCTGTCCGCTGTAACTTCTGTTTGTGAGCAGGATGAGCAAACAGAAGCATTTCTAAAAGATATCGCACAACAACCTTACACATATATTGTCCCAGACAAAGATGCGACATATGCCAAAGAAATTGATGTTAATCTGGGAGAAGTTGCACCTGTACTAGTTGCACCTCCTTCGTCAGCCAATACTGTGCATATTAAAGATTATGAAGGAATGAAAGTGGATATTGGATATGTTGGCTCATGTGCGAGCGGTAGGTTAACAGATTTTCAACAAGTGCTGGAGATATTGGAGGGCAGGCACATTGTGCAGGATGTACATCTGTATGCAGTTCCTTCGTCTGTAAAAATCCAAAAACAGATAGCAGAAAATGGTATGCTTACTAAGCTTGTTGACGCAGGAGCCTGCGTATATTATCCAAGTTGTGATTTCTGCTTCGGAATGTTGGGGGTGATGATCCCTGGACAGGTTGCGCTCTCAACTGGGACATTAAATATTCCAGGTCGCATGGGGTGCACCAAGGCAGATATTTATACAGCAAGCCCTTATACCATTGCGGCATCATTGCTTAATGGTAAAGTGACTGATCCGAGAACTATGTTGTAGAAAGGAGGGAGCTTAATGTTGGAAAAAATTAAAGGACGCGTCGCTTGGAAATTTGAAGAGTCCAATTACGATATTGATAATATTGTTGGTGTAGCCAATATCAAACTCAGCGATATTGAACAGATGAAGAAAGTTTGTATGGCGGCATATACATCTGATTTTGCAAAAGAAGTACAGCCAGGAGATGTCTTAGTCGGCGCAGAAAATTTCGGCTATGGGCATCCGCATTATGTAGCTTTTAAGGCAATGCGCGCACTTGGGATTAATGCAGTTTTTGCAGAAAGCTTTAACCCAAGCTTTTATAAAGGCGAAGTTGCCAATGGAATGGCGCTTATCGAAGTCCCTGGCATTTTAACTGCGGTGGCACGATGGGATGTTATTGAATTAAATTGGCAGGATGAGCAGGTAGTAATCAATGGAGAAAAAATCCTTAAATGTAATCGGATTCCTCAGCGGACAAAAGATATTTTTGAATGTGGCAGTTTAATAGAATACATAAAAACAAAAAGATTATAACTTTGCAAGGGAGATGACGTAATGTATAAGATTAGAAATTATTATCGTACTGTTTTAAGTTTTGTCGTTGCTTTTATGTTAGCTGCGTCATGTTCTTATGCTGCAGATAGCAGCACAGCAGACGCAAGCCGGTATGACTTAAGCGGTGTGAAACCAATTACCATAGTAGCTACATCTGCATTGAATCCGACACATTGTTGCTGGGAGGGCTTCTATGCCCCCTTTATGGCTCGTGTTGAAGAACTTTCTAATGGGTTGGTCAAATTTGAATATTATGTTGGTGCGGAGCTTGTAGACGGAGGTAAGGAGTATGACGCACTGAGAGACGGAGTTGCACATGTAGCAATGCCGCTCACCCCAATTTATGATACGAGCCGTTTCCCGGCAGGAGATGTACCCCAGTTGCCGTTTAAGAGTTCAACGTCAAAAATCTGCTCTGACGCTTATGTAGCCTTGTTGAACAATAAAGAGCCTATATTAGACGGTAAAACTTTTTATGAACTGTATTTTACTAACAACAATGTACACTTTATTGCACATAACAATCCTCCAGGAAATGCCCTTGCTACAACGACTAAAGATATTACGAGTATGAGCGATTATACAGGGCTGGTTATCCGTACTTCCAGCCGTCCACAGCAATATCTGGCTTCTGAACTGGGAATGAGTGCGGTGAATACATCTGTTTACGAATTATATGACACGTTAAGTCGCGGGACGGTAGACGGCGGATTTCAGCAGATTCCTGACTGGGCCTCCTTCGGATTAGATGAGCTATATAAATATGCCATAGACAATATCAGTTTTGGACATTTTACTGCAGGAATGGGATGGAATTTAAAGTTCTGGAATTCATTGCCACCTGTAGTGCAGCAAATTATCACAGACGCAGCTAATGAGTGTCGCGATGAAGGCTGCGCCTTCTGGGATCAAAAAACTCAAGATGTAAAAGCATCTGTTGTGAAAGCTGGCGGTAGTTTTAAAAACTTTGACGAATTGCCAGATGAACTTAAGATGAAAATAAACAAGGCATGCATCGTAGCTTGGATAGAATATGTAAAAATGCTTGAAGAAAATGGGGTACCAGGTGCAAAAATATGCAAAATATGGCGCGATTGCATGGTCGCGGAGGGAGCGGTAATGATTGACGGTGTCGACGAAGCGTTGGATCAGCTGTTTGTACAATATGGCAATAGATAATACATCTACTTTGACATTGGTTTAAAAACGTCAGGAGGCAGAACCGAGATGTCAACAGGACTTGCTATTGCCTTAACGATGATGCTCTTAATAATACTGCTATTAGCTGGGCTTTATATACACTCTATGCTGTTAGCAGTAGGAGTTGTCGGGATTGTTTTATTGGGCAAAGGCCCTCTTTTGCCTGGATTGCTAAGTTACACAACATTTACTGCTGTAGCAACTTATTCCATGACAACGATACCGTTGTATGTGTTGTGCGCCCAGCTAATTTTGGAAGCTGGTGTAGTTGAAGATCTATTCAACTTATTATACAACGTATCAAAAGGCAGACGCAGCGTCCTTGGCACTTTTTGTATCACACTCGGTGCATTTTTAGGTGCTGTATGTGGTTCGGGAACTGCTACATCCGCGGCGTTGGGGCAAGCGGCATATCCGCAACTTGTAAAGCGCGGCTATAAGGAAGACCTTGCGGCTGCTGTTTCTGCTGCGTCTGGATCACTGGCGGGCATTATTCCGCCGAGCGTCACAATAATCGTGTATGGAGTTGCTACGGAGACACCGATTGGCCGTATGTTCGTAGCATCGTTGATTCCGGGAATATTAACAACGATTGTGTTCATCTTCTGTAATTTGTATTTCCTTAAAAGAGAAGAGCGATTGACACAATTAAAAGGAGAAAAAATACATCGCTTTGAGCCTGTTGTCGTTGATAAACGCTCTACTGCAATTTCAGCAACAGTTGCCGTGATAATTGCCGTTACGATATTTGGGGGTATCTACTCCGGGTTTATGACGGCGACAGAGGCTGGCGCAGTATCGTCTACAGTAGCTTTTATCTGTGCTTTGCTTCTTGGCAAGGTGAACAAAGATTTCCTGATAAGGGCAACGAAGAGTTCAGTTAAGGTTACGGCTATGGTCATGCTCATCATCGTGGGTGCAAAAATATTCGGCAGATTTATGTCTTTGAGCCGAATTTCTAGTTCATTTGTTGCGATGTTGGAGCCGCTCATGGCCTATCCGGAATTGATATTAGCGATTCTAGTTGTTGTATATTTCATTCTGTTTATGTTAATGGAGGGCACAGCCGTTATCGTCATGACAACGCCTGTATTGCTTCCGGTTATGCGTTCAATGGGCGTAGATTTGTTGTGGTTCGGGATAATAGTATGTTTCTGTTGCGTCATAGGGCAGCTTACTCCACCAGTCGGCGTCTGCGTATATTCAGCCTGTGGGGTTGCCGATATACCTGTGGAGGGACCTTTTAAAAAGAGCATGGCTTTTGCTATTGTCGCAACGGTAATCGTTGGCGGGTTAATGATATTTTTCCCACAAATAGTGACGTGGCTGCCAAGCATGATGTTATAGAAAAGGAGGGCAACAAATGGAAACATTAGATCGTGCCTATCAGCAGTATCAAAAAATTAAAGCGGTTCTCCTTTTTATAAGCGGCATCGGTATCTTTGGCATGACATTCTACATAACATTTGATGTGATATGGAGAAATGTTGCCCCCAGAGCATTAGTTGGCACATATGAAATTGTGCAGTATTATCTTATGCCAATAATCATATTGCCATCCATGTGTTATGCATTTTCGTCCGGGGTTATGCCCAGAATTGTAGCGTTTGTAGAAAAATTACCGCCGTCCGGACAGAGAATAATGGGTATTGTTTTGCCAGTGGCAGACCTCATTTTCTGTGTCACAATGGGCATTTTGTCAACAAGATATGCCATTCTGGCTACACATGATAAGCTTGCTTTTATCAGTGGAACACATACTTTGCCTGTATGGCAAATGTATTACCTTGTTGGAATAGCGTATGTTATGATGTGCATAGAAGATATCTTTGTGATAATTCGTAATGTTCTTACCGGTTCTTCTGAAGTGCTATATCAGCGCCAATAATTAATTGCTATTTAATTGTAAAATCAAATTAAACAGAAAGGGTGGATTATTGTGTTGACAGATCGTGGAATGTTACGTCGCTTAATGGCTGAAAAGGAGACGCTTTATACTATAGGTGTGGGAGACGCTTTGTCAGCAAAGATTGCTTGCGCTGCACTAGGGGTGGACGGCGTCTTGTCCAGCGGTTTTACTCTTGCAGCCCAAGCATTAGGCTTGCCTGATGCTGAATTATATTCTCGTTTTGATAATGTTTATGCGGTTGGAAATATGTGCTACGTAATTGATAAGCCGCTGATTGCAGATATCGATACCGCATATGGCAATGCTGTCACTACGATAAAGACAGTGAACGATTTTGAGAGGGCGGGAGTCTCTGGAGTTGTCATTGAAGACCAGATTAGTCCCAAGCGTTGCCCAATTTGTGTAACCGACCTAAACAGCACAATTTCTGCGGAGGAAGCAGCGGGGAAAATCCGTGCCGCAGTAGAGAACAAGTTATACCCAGAAACTGTTATAATTGCGCGTACAGATATTACCGATAAAAAAGAACAATACCGTAGGGCTCGTGCGTACTTAGAAGCTGGAGCAGACCTTGTCCAAGGTATTAGTAAATCTTTCCATGGCAACGTACAAGAAATTAAAGATTTTGTGGATGCAATGGATGGGAAGGTTTCGCTTGTAATATGCGGCAGTCTTGATATTCTGACACGCAAGGATTTGGAATACATCAAGCCGAAGATTGCCCATTTTGCCTTAGTCCCAATCAATGCAATCTATCCGGCTGTAAAGCGTGCTATTGAATTTGTTGGAGCCAATCATGAACAGATTGGTATGCCAGTCGAAAAAGCTGACCATAACGAATTAGTAAATTTTCTTGGGATGGGACGCATTTCTGCGCAGGAAAGAAAATATATTCCTCCTCTTGAATAATTTCAATAGTTAACTTAACATTGAATCGCCGCAACCAACTGCAGTTTTTAATAACTGACTTTTGAAACCGCGCTTGTACTTGGTACAGGCGTGGTTTTTGGCAATGTTTACGGTTTGTTTTGGAATATGTGTATGACACCGTTAAATCCGCTAATTCATGTGTACCGGGGGGGCAGCGTCATGCCCTCTAGATTATTGTACTTGTTTCAGCTACAAATTTAACCGTGACACTCACTTGAGTGAACATAAAGCATTTATTGTACAGAGAGGAGGAAGCCGATTCATAAGTCTATATAGGGTAGGAGTAACTCGGCTAGCATACAGTTGGAATGCGCTGACAGAATTATAATAGGACTTCGTATGTACCCGCTTGGTAGGGGCCTGCGGATTTCTCGGTTGACGCGCTCTGTCATGTTGTTGGTGCGGATGCGAATCCAGATGCTTATCTAAGAGAAATCGCCGCGCTTTTCAGCTGCTATGAAGCCGCCGTATCAAAAATGCTGAAGCAGATGAACTATACGAAGAAAAAAAGACGCTCACGTACAAAGAGCAAGATCAGGCAAAAGTGACTGAATACTTAGAAAAAATCAATGAGACAGAGTAAGAGTCAATTGCCTGCGTCGCTGAAACCGGCATAGACGAATACATGTACAGAGAACGCGCGTGATCTATGAAGGGAACTAAGGTACGAGACAAAATAAGCGGACGGAAGTATAGACGTACAGGCCTTGCTGCGGCGCTGTGCCGCGGCAAGATAACAGCGCCGGTGCAATATGACAGCACAATGAACGGCGAACTGTTTGAGAGATGGATGAAAGATTCGTTATGTCCATCCTTAGCGAAAGGCAGCACGATAGTGATGGACA
>CAYSMG010000045.1:4234-7353 GCA_964432045.1 uncultured Eggerthellaceae bacterium | reverse complement strand
TCCTTTGCCGATATTGTCATTGACGGGGAATATCGCACAGCAATACGCTTTGCCATCGAGCCGCGACATATTGGCGGTAAAAGTCTTTCTTATGATTCATCCTCAAATGAACTTGCATAAAGAGCTTCGCAAATAGCTCTTATCTTGAAAAGTTCTCTTCTTTTTTGTTGAGCTTTCGAAAGGTGTTTGGTGACTACGAACCCTCAAAAACTAAAGGACTGCAATAGGACCGCTGAGGCCAAGATGGGCGCTTTTAATCCCAGTGGTGGGACTGCCCCCTTTTTTGATCTGCAATTTTGCATCCGTACCTTTGGCTGCCAGATGAATAAACATGACTCTGAGCGCGTGAGTGGCATGTTGGAAAGTCTGGGAGCTTTAGCGGTTGAGACTATTGAAGATGCCGACATTGTCGTTTTTATGACTTGCTGTGTTCGCGAGGCGGCTGATACGCGTCTTTATGGTCAAGTTGCTTCAATGAAAAATATTCCGCCGCGTAAGGGCAGCCCTCTTGGACGAAGGATCATTGCAGTGGGCGGCTGTATTGGACAGCGCGATTCAGACTCTCTTATCGATGCGCTTCCGCACCTTGATATTGTCTTTGGCACACACAACCTTGCCTCTTTGCCGCAGCTTTTATCGCGAGTGCTGGAGGGCGAAGCCCACTGCGTTGAGGTGCTAGATACTTCTACCTCCTTTCCAACTGAACTTCCCACCCATAGAGAGCAGAGCTGGGCTGCTTGGCTGCCTATCACCATTGGCTGCAATAACTTCTGCACCTATTGCATCGTGCCTTATGTACGAGGTAGGGAGAAGTCGCGACCCCTAGATGACATCGTGGCGGAGGCGCAGCGCTATGTGGACGAAGGGGTAAAAGAAATAACCCTCTTGGGGCAAAATGTGAATTCCTACGGACGTGACTTATACGGATCGCCTCATTTTGCCCAGCTTTTGGACGCCATTGACAAGACGGGCATTAGACGGTTGCGCTTTGCGACAAGCCATCCCAAGGATCTGAGCGATGAGGTTATTGGGAAGTTTTCTCAGCTCAAATCTCTTATGCCAGCGCTGCATCTGCCCGTTCAATCAGGTTCAGATGCCATCCTTTCAGCCATGAATCGCCGCTATACCAAGGCTCATTATCTTGAACTTGTAAGAAAGCTGCGTCAGGCCTGTCCTGACATTGCGCTTTCTACCGATGTTATTGTGGGCTTTCCCCATGAGAGTGAAGAGGACTTTGAAGCTACCTATGAACTTATTGATGAGGTGGGCTATAACCAGGTCTTTACCTTCATTTACTCGAAACGCGAAGGTACGCCTGCAGCAAAATTAGAGGATTCGACCCCTCGTGAAGTTATTCAGGCCCGTTTTGATCGCCTAGTCGACCTAGTTCAAAAACGCGCATGGGAGGCAAATCAGCGCGATGCTCATACTCGCGTGGAGGTGCTTGTCGAAGGTCTATCAAAGCGTGATGAGCATCTTATCAGCGGCAGGTCGGCTAAGAATCAGACCGTGCATGCACCACTTCCTCAAGGCGCAAATATTGAAGATCTGTGCGGTAAGCTTCTTGATGTACAGGTCGAGGAAGCAAAAACCTGGTACCTTAGTGGCAGAATAGTCGAGGGATCTGTGCGTGAGTGAGCCAAGTGCTTACAGTGGTCCGCCTATCATCTGTGTTGTGGGGCCTACGGCTTCGGGTAAGTCATCTTTGGCAATACGCCTAGCCTGTTTCTTCGATGGGGAAGTCCTCAGTGCTGATTCCATGCAAATCTATAAGGGTATGGATATTGGAACGGGCAAGGTTTCAAAAGACGAGCAAATCGTACCTCATCACGGACTTGATCTTATCTCTCCCAACGAAGCTTATTCGGCAGCCTTGTTCCAGGCCTACGCGCGCCACTGCTTTGCCGATATCGCTCAGCGTAATAAGCGCTGCATACTAGCAGGAGGTACCGGCTTTTATGTGAGAGCCGCCTTGGATGATTATCACTTTCCAGCGGGGGAGCAGTGCGACAATCCCCTTCGCCAAAAATATCAGGATTTTGCAAAAACTCAGGGTATTGATGCCCTTTGGGACTTGCTTAAACAAGCCGATCCCCAGAGTGCTCAGTGCATACCTCCTAAGGATGTCAAGCGAGTGATACGGGCTCTTGAGCTTTTGGATCAGGAAAAAAGCTATGCCCAGCAAAAGGAGAAACTAAAAGCTTTGCCCCAGCTTATTCCAGCACACTTTATTGGGCTTGCGGTTGAGCCAGCCCTTTTAAACGAGCGGATTGACAGGCGGGTTGATGCAATGTTTGAGCAGGGCCTGGTTGCGGAGGTAGAGGGGCTGTTAAACTCCGGCTTTCGGGAGGGTATAACGGCACCTTCGGCTATTGGCTATAAGGAGGTAGTTGCAGCGCTTGATGGGCAGATCTCTCTTGAGGAGGCAAAAGAGCGTATCAAGATTGCAACGCATCGTTATGCGAAGCGACAGCGTACCTGGTTTCGAAAGGACAAGCGGATAACCTGGCTTGATGCAAATGATGCCGATATCGAAGCCTTGGCAAAAAGGGCAGAGCTTGTAATTATGAAGGCCGAGTCATGAAGGTCGAGGAAGACTGAGAAAGGCTCTTGTTAAAGAAAGGGCCGATAAGTCCATTTTGACTTAGAATACGGCCAACTTAGAATATGGCCGATAAGGCAGGGAAACAGATGTTTCCACTCACAAAGAAGGTAGGGTAATGAAGCTCGAGTTTACTAAGTTTCACGGCATAGGCAATGACTTTATTTTTATAGATGATCTTTCACAGGAAATTGATCTAAGGCCTGAACAGGTGGCCTTTTTGTGCGATAGGCACAAGGGTATCGGTGCGGACGGGGTGATACTGGTTCGCCCTTCTACCAATCCAGATTGCACGGCCTATATGCACTACATCAATTCAGATGGAAGCTTGGCCCAGATGTGCGGTAATGGGGTACGTTGCTTCGCGAAATATCTTGTTGACCGTGGCTATGTGAAGCAAAATGAGGGGAGCTTTTTAGCAGATACCCTTAGCGGGCCGAAGTCCATCTCTTTTACGGTGGACGAAGACTCTCGTCTTGATTTTGCTACGGTGGATATGGGGCGTCCCATTCTGAGT
>CAYSMG010000045.1:0-4134 GCA_964432045.1 uncultured Eggerthellaceae bacterium | reverse complement strand
TTTCCCGAGAAGGTAAATGTTGAGTTTGTCACCGTGGAAAGCGAAGGCTTGCGCATGCGAGTATACGAGCGAGGCTGTGCTGAAACCATGGCTTGTGGCACGGGGGCCTGCGCGGTGAATGTAGCTGCGGCGCTTACTGGACGAAGCGGCAGGGAAAACGATATTGCTTTGTTGGGTGGCACACTTCGCATTAACTGGGCGGCAAATGACCATGTTTATATGCGAGGCGCGGCGCAAGAGGTATTTAGTGGCACTATCACGCTTTAATGCGAGAGCTTTGCGCAAAGGTCTTTTATATCCTATGCGGATTTCTTTGAACTTCAGTTTCTTTGATGCTGCCGCGGGAGCTTTTAGGGTCTTAAAGCTGGGTATACGGTGGAGGTATCTCTATGAATGAGACGGGTACTTCTGCGAGACTCCACGAAACTGAGGAGCAAGCCGAGCGCGCCATCTTGGTGGGCGTGGAGTTTCCACAGTCTCAGTGGCCTGTGGAGTCCTCTTTGGCGGAGCTAGAACGTCTTGCCGATACCGCCGGAGCTGTGACGGTGGCAAAAACAATCCAGCGATTAACAACGCCCAATCCGCGTACCTTTGTGGGTTCGGGAAAGGCAGAAGAGATTGCTCAAATGACACGCAGCTTTTCTGCTGATGTCGTTATCTTTGATGATGAGCTTTCACCTTCTCAACAAGCAAATCTTGAGCGAGTAGTGGATAAGTCAGTTAAGGTTATCGATCGCACTGCCTTAATACTTGATATTTTCGCCCTTCATGCCACAAGCAGAGAAGGCCGTCTACAGGTTCGTCTGGCGCAGAATCAGTATCTTTACCCGCGTTTGCGTGGTATGTGGGCTCATTTGGCATCAAACAGAATGGGTGGTGGGGTAGGATCGCGCTTTGGCGAAGGCGAAAGCCAGCTTGAAGTAGACCGCCGTATGGTGCGTAAACGCATCACCTTAATCAAGCGTGAGCTTGCACACCTATCTTCCGTTCGAGCCATTCAACGAAAAAGTCGCTATACCAGCGGCATGTACAAGGTCTCACTCTGTGGCTATACCAATGCAGGAAAATCGAGTTTGCTCAACCGCCTTACCGCTGCTGATGTTTTAAGCTACGACAAGCTCTTTGCAACGCTTGATTCAACCACCCGTAAACTGAGCCTGCCAGAGGGTCGACAGATCACCTTGACCGATACAGTTGGCTTTATTCAGAAGTTACCGACAACTCTTATTGAAGCCTTTAAATCTACCCTTGATGAAATAAATGGGGCGGATTTGTTATTGCATGTTATAGATGCCTCTTCTTCAGAGTATGAAGCTCAGATGAAGGCAGTAGAAGAGGTCCTAGGACAAATTGGAGCCGAAGCAATACCTTACATACGCGTCTTTAATAAAATCGATTTGCTTGACGCTGAAGAAAGGCAGGCTTTAGCACTACGTCATCCTCATGATCTCCTTATTTCAAGCAAGAGTGGCGAGGGGCTTGATGCTCTCATTAGGCGCATTGAAAGGTCGGCTTCTGCTGCAGATGCCCCCTTAGAGGTCTTAATACCCTATGATCAGGGCAGGCTTGTTTCTCTGGCGCATGAGCGTTGCCGCATCATTTCCGAAGAACACCAAGAAGGTGGTACACGTCTCAGGCTTTTGGTACCGCAGACCTATCGACCGCGCTTCGATGCTTATATATTAAGCGAGTAGTAAAGGATTATAGGCGACGGAAGACGGCTACCACCTTACCAGCAATGGAACAATCACGGGTGATAATGGGTTCCATGGAAGAATTTTCCGGCTGCAAGCGAATATGATCATCTTCTTTGTAGAAGCGCTTCACCGTAGCACCGTCATCAACAAGGGCAACAACAATATCGCCATTGTTGGCAAGGGGCTGCTCTTTTACTACAACATAGTCGCCATCATTAATACCAGCTTCAATCATGGAGTCGCCCCGCACAGCCAGCATAAAACTGGGGGCATCACCCACTATGTCAGTCGGTAAAGACATGGTGTCGGTGATGTTTTCCTCTGCCAAAATGGGAGTTCCTGCTGCTACATTGCCCACAAGAGGAACATTTACAATGCGGGTATATCCTCCTGCGAAGGTCTCTTCACTGGGTTCTGATTCCTCGGGCGTGACAACTAGGCTAATAGAACGCGACTTCAGAGGATCGCGCTTAATACGTCCTTCTTCCTCAAGGTCTTTGAGATAAACATGTACGGTGGAAGGGGAGGACAGACCTACTCTTTCGCCTATCTCTCGGACTGTTGGCCCATAACCCTTTTCGCGTATATAGGTCTTTATACATTCAAAGACCGCCTCTTTGCGCTTGGATGTTTTGCGAGACATAAACGCCCCCTTTCTTACCGAACAAATGTCCAAATTTTTATTGACAAGAACCTTTGTTCGACATATTATAAACACGAACAAAAGTTCTATGCAAGAAGGGCAGGGCATAAAAATGGGAAAATATAAAACTCCACATCTTGTAGATGGTTCTTCAGCCTTAAGCAGCGCATCTCAGCAGAATAAAACCTGCATTATTAGTTTTTCCCCTCAAAACACCGGGTCACGCCATGCGCGTCTTAAGGACTGGCAGAGGGTCTGTGATCAGGAAGTACAGGAGGAGATGAGTATTAGGAGCAGGTCTTGGAGTCTTAAAGATCAAGTCCTGCAAGGTGAGATGTATGAGAGCCTTAAATATGGTACTTGTAAAGGCTTATCTACAGGCCGTATGAGTAGCTTACAAGCCGGCTTAGCCTGCCTGGGTTTTTTCCTCGCTTTTTGTACGACGCTCTTCTTTGTATAAAGAGGAGTAGCTTCGGTATCGGTGTAAGCGATTGGTTTGGTCTAAGATTCAGACTTACTGCATTACTTGCCAACCCTGTTCTGTTTATCTTGATGGTGCGAGCAAATAGCTGCTAACTATGACGGAAAGCTCAGGATTACGGGGGCGGTGAATAGGAAAAGCTACCGAGCAGTTTTTCCGAGAAGAGCTTGCGCCGTATTTTCGCTGATTTCAACTAAGAGCTAGGATTTTAAAAGCTTTGGAGTATGATGCCAAAAAACGCCTTAAGCAAAGGAGCATCATGCGCTGTCCTTCCTGCAGCCACCCTGAGTCACGTGTGGTTGACTCTCGGCCCTCAGATGATGGCTTATCAATACGGAGAAGACGTGAGTGTCTTGGATGTGGTTATCGCTTCACTACCTACGAACGCCGTGAGGAAACCCCTCTTATTGTTGTGAAGGCCGATGGTTCATCTGAGGTTTATGATCGCCAAAAGCTCATGCGTGGCCTGCTTATAGCCTGTGCCAAACGGCCTATTCCTCCTGATGCGATCTCAAGTTTGATTGATGACATCGAAGCAGAATTGCAAAACTCGGTATCAAATGAAGTGCGTTCCAAGGAACTAGGAACAATGGCGATGAATCGTCTTGCAAAACTTGATGATGTTGCCTATGTACGCTTTGCGAGTGTCTACAAAGATTTTCAGAATGTGGAAGAATTTGCGTCGGCTTTAGAGGAGCTACACTGAAATGAGTATTGCAGTACCTATTCAGCAATTAGACCCTGAAATTTCCGTACCTCAGATGGCCTATTCTGGTGATGCAGGTGTTGATTTGCGCTCTACCGAGGACTTAGTTCTTAAGCCATTTGAACGATGCTTAGTACCAACCGGCATCGCTTTAGAATTGCCGACTGGCTATGCAGCCTTGGTTTTACCACGCAGCGGGCTTGCCATACGCAATGGCATCACAGTAGTCAATGCTCCGGGGCTTATCGATAGTAATTATCGTGGAGAGATTAAGGCTATCTTGGCCAATATGGATCCGCATGAAGACTTTAAGATTAAAAGAGGGGACCGTATAGCCCAGCTTATTATTATTGCGGTTGAAGAGCCTCGCTTCGAAGTAGTTGAGCAGCTATCAGATAGCGATCGCGGTGATGGGGGCTTTGGCAGCAGCGGGGTCTAGGTTGTTAGAGTAACTCTAATTGAGGCACTTAAGCAGTTATCAGACAGTGATTGCAGTGGTGGGGGCCTCATCAAGGCAAGAATTTCAAACGGCAACTTCCCAAATCAACCCCCAGGGTGATTTGTGTTTCTCGAGGTAGCTACAACTCCCAAGTTCATAAATCTAATC
>CAYSMG010000044.1:5579-7370 GCA_964432045.1 uncultured Eggerthellaceae bacterium | reverse complement strand
TATTGATAATATATATTATGTAAAGTTTGAATATTTCTGCCTAGCGGCTTATAAGCAGCTTTGACTGGAAGCCTAATGTGCTCACCCCTTTCTATACTCTGCACCCCTAAGACATCCCTAGTGCGTAGTTTGAAAAGTTGAGAAGTTACTCTTTGATCTAAAGCCTATCAAAGCCTTTTGCTTGCTTTGCGTTAGAATATCGACCTGAAGTTCTGCTTTAAAGGCAAAAAGCCTCATGTGGATAGTCCTTCCTGTCTCTTCAGTAAACACTTTTCTGAAAGGTTGAAGAAATATGAAATCAATTGCGCTCACAAAGGGTGAGAATGCGTACACGAGAGTTCACAGCAAAAGATCCCTTAGCGCTCTCTTAGGATTTTAGGTAAGCGAAGGTTGCATTTCTATGAGTTCGCAAGCAGTACTCGATTCAAAACCCACAAAAGGAGACTACTCGCCCTTTCGGCCTCTCTTTGCTCTTCAGCTCGCCGCTCCGCATACCTGGCCGGCAGCAATACTGCCCTGTTTGCTTGCAGTAAGCTGTGCGATTGCACAAGGGTTTCTCCTTTCCCCCTTGCTCGTTATAGTGCTGCTACTTATTTGTATTCTGATGCAGGCCTCGGTCAATACCTTTAATGACTACTACGACTATGTTAAAGGAGCAGATTCGGCTGAAGATAATGTAGACCCTACTGATGCCGTTTTGGTCTACAACAAGCTCAATCCGAAAACAGCCTTGGCAGTAGCTATTGGCTTTTTAGCGGCAGCCTTTTTGTTGGGTGCCTATGTCATTTATATTGCCGGCTGGATCCCGCTTATTATTGGCATAATTGGAGCCTGCGCTGTGGTTCTGTATTCTGCAGGAAAAACACCCATCTCGTATTTGCCCATAGGAGAGTTTGTGAGTGGCTTTGTGATGGGTGGCCTTATTCCCCTCGCCTGCTACCAGGCTATAAGCGGTATTCTCGATTTTCGAATGCTATTGTGGGCTATACCCTGCATCATTGGGGTTGGCTTAATCATGTTTACCAATAACACCTGCGATATAGAAAAGGATATTGCCTCCGGGCGCAAAACTTTGTCGGTTCATATGGGTCGCAAGAATGCAGGGGCTTTATATCATCTGCTTCTTGTCTTATGGCTGATTGCTATTTGTCTAATAGTGGGCATTTTCTATACTTCCGGTTGGATCGTCCTGCCCTTCATGCTTTTAGCCAGTATTCCTCTTTTAAAAGCTTTGTGGGCAAACCCGCTTGCCCCGCAATCGCGCATAGGAGCAATGGCGCAAATTTGTAGCCTTAATATTGCTCTTGGGGCTTTTTATGCGGCGGCCGTGTTCGCAAGTGGCTCTCTTTTAGTTTGGCCTTAAAGAAAAGCAAGAAAGGTTTCAGCTGTGGAAGTAGCTATTCTTTTACTCTTTGTTGTAACGGGCATTTTGTTTATAGCAGCAATTTTGCTGACAGTACTTCTTGCACAGGGGAAATGTCTGGCCCTACTTATTGGTCCCACCGCAAGTCGTGAGGCAGATGCCGAAAAGCTTGGAAAAGCGCAAAAGAGCGCCAAAAGAATGGCCTTTGTCTGCGCTACTTTTGCTCTCTTGCTTATCACCATTGCCGCCTATAAGGCAGCTGAGCTTGCTTCTGCAAGTGATCTCAGTTCCTTCTTCCTAATGGCAAACAATGCCGCCTTCATACTCTTTGTTGTCGCTCTTATCGTCTTCTTTGTAATGCAGCGCTACTACAAAGATCCTCTTGATGTTCCTCTTGACACCACAAAGGGCAAACCCAGTGTTGAGGA
>CAYSMG010000044.1:0-5479 GCA_964432045.1 uncultured Eggerthellaceae bacterium | reverse complement strand
CCCTTGAGCTTCTCTTCAATAGCCTTGCGGAAGGCATCCATTTGCTCGAAGGAGTCGCTAAAGGCCTCGGGTTTAATTTCTGTTTGTACCGTCATACGGTCAAGACCGTCCTTATCGTCTACCACAATACGATAATGCGGGGTAACCCCTTCAATACCTGAAAGAATATCTTCTACCTGGCTGGGGAAGACATTCGTTCCGCGAATGATAAGCATATCGTCGCTGCGCGAGCGAACCTTCTGCATCCGTGCATGAGTACGTCCGCAAACGCAGGGTTCGCAGGTCACATAAGTAAGGTCGTGGGTACGGTAACGCAGAACAGGAATGGCCTGTTTATCAAGGGGGGTAAGGACTAGTTCACCCTCCTGCCCTTCAGGAACCGGTTCGCCGGTTTCTGGATCTACCACCTCCCAAAGGAAGTGATCCTCAGCAATGTGTTGCATGTCCCGGCTTGCCAAGCATTCACCCGATACCCCTGGTCCCATTACCTCGGTAAGACCATAGTTGTCGGTACAAACAATATGCATTCTGCTTTCAATTTCAGCCTTGAGGCCAGGTGGGCAGGGTTCTCCGCCAAAAAGACCAACGCGAAGAGTGGAATGCTCCCAGTCAAAGCCCAGCTTCTCCCCTACCTCGCAAATATGAAGTGCGTAAGTAGGAGTTGCAATAAGCACTGTTGTGCCGTAGTCCTCGATCATCTGAATGTGGCGTTCGGTGTTGCCTGAGCCAGCAGGGATCATCATGCAGCCCAGTTTTTGCAAGCCATAGTGCAAACCAAAACCGCCGGTAAACATACCGTAGCCAAAGGCCATCTGTACCCTATCTTGAGGTACCACCCCAGCCATTTGTGAAAGTCGGGCAATGCACTCACTCCATACCTGCATGTCATGGGCATTATAGCCAACCACAATAGGCTTACCTGTGGTGCCTGAAGAGGCGTGAAGCTCTACTACCTCATCAAGAGGCACAGCGAAAAGACCATAGGGAAAGGTATCACGTAAAACGTTTTTATCGGTAAAGGGGAGCTTGCGAATATCCTCTAGGCAGTGTATATCAGCCGGTGAGACCCCCATATCATCCATCTTCTTTTGGTACCAAGGCACCCGTTTATAGGTCCACTCAACCTGAGCGATGAGCTTCTCCAACTGGATGGCGGCAATACGCTCACGAGAAGTACATTCAATAGAGGGGTCATATATGGGAAGCAGCTCAAATCGTCCTTCCTGGGCCGCCTTTAAGGCATTACCTTTTATCCTCAGATCTAAGGAGTCTTCCCGCGGGTTCATCTTAGGCCTCCTTATTGGCTGTAGTGCTTAGCGCATTTGCGATATCTTCCAAACTTGCCAGTTCAATTGGCTCGTTTGCAAGAAGCTTTTCGGCCTCACTAATATTGGGAACACACATTGCTATAAAGGTAGAAATCAAAGAATAGGTATAGGAAACATTGATGCCGCAACGGGCAAAAACACCTAGGACGCGGGCTAACTCACCTGGTTCATCGCGCAGGTGCACGCAAAGAATTTCGGTTTTTGCAGCAGCCGAACCAATGCCTTTCAAAAGCTCAATAGCGGCATCGGCATCATCCACAATAAAACGGACTACCCCATAGTCACCAGTATCTGAGGCGCTAAAACCGCGAACATTAATGTTGGCGCTATCGAAGGCTTCCAAAACGCGGTATAAATGCCCTGGTTCGTTTTGAACAAAGACGCTGATCTGAGGAACACTCATAGGATTTAGGCCTCGCTTTCTTTCTCAGAATGAGCCTTTTGGGCAAAGGCACGACCCTTGGCGAAGGCCTGTAGGTTTGCCTCGATGCTTTTCTTTGGCACACGCTTGCTAATTACTTTCTCCCAGGCCGAAAGCGGGAAATCCAAACGTGCGGAGAGGGCCCCTAAAAGAACGATATTGACCGACTTAGGGCTTTTAACCTCCCGTGCCAACTCCCCTGCTGGAATAAGTGTGGCACCGTATTCATTAAGGCGCTCACGTGGATTGCTGGGCATTTCTGCACGCCCAGTCAAAACCGGCAAGGGTTTAATGCTTTCATCGGCAACGAGCAAAAAACCGCCTTCTTTAAGAAAGGATATGTTGCGCAAGGCCTCGGTTGTTTCAAAGGAAACAATGCAATCGGTGCTTCCTAGGTCGGCTACCATGGAATTCACCTCACTGCCAAAGCGCACCACGGTGGTAACCGCACCTCCACGCTGGGCCATGCCGTGAATTTCAGAAACCTTTACTTGCTTACCCGCTTCTACGGCTGCATGCGCTAGGACATCGGCGGCAAGAATGGTGCCTTGGCCCCCTACCCCGCAGAGCAAAACGGTGATGGTATCTTGATTCGACATAGTAAAACCTAGGCTCCTTTCACCGATGAAGTTTGAACGATGGCACCGCAGGCGCAGTATTGGGCACATTGTCCGCAACCAATACACTGCTGCTGATCTATGCTGGCCTCCCCTGTTTGAGGATCCTTCGCTATGGCAGGACAGCCGAGCGTAGAGCATACACCACAGGCAGTACAGGAAGAGCCAACCTCATAGAAGGGTTTAACTACTCGCTCTAGCAAGACACAAGGTGCCTTAAACACAATGACGCTTAGATCCTCAGAGCTGGTAGCTTCTTTGAGCGCTTGACGGACTGCCTTGGCATCATGGGGATTTACCCTTCGTACATCGTCAATACCTAAGGCTCGTACCACTCCTTCAATATCCAGCTCGCGGCTCGGGCGATGCTGAAGAGTTTCCCCATTAAAGGGGTTGCCCTGCCGGCCCGTCATGGCGGTAGTGCGATTATCTAAGACGCAGATGGTTCCGCTGCCCTTGTTATAGGCAGTTGACATTAAAGAAGAAAAGCCCGAGTGAGCAAAGGTTGAATCACCAATAACCGCAACCACCGGACGATGCTTCCTTCCCTGTAGGGCCAGCTCAAAGCCATGCGCCATAGAAACCGAAGCACCCATATCAACACAGGTATCCATCGCAGAAAGAGGTGGGAGGGCACCGAGGGTATAGCAGCCAATATCGCCTGTTACGATGGCGCGCAGTCGTGAAAGCTCCTTAAAGACAAGGCGATGCGGACAGCCCGCACAGAGAGCCGGTGGACGGCCCGGAATATCAGCCTGAGTCTCAATGTGCTGCGGAGCCGCTTTTCCAAAGGCAGCTTGAATAAGGCCAGGGCTGAGCTCGCCATCACGCGGAAGCGGGTTTTTAAAGTCGCTCAGCTGAATACCGAGGGCAGCTACTGCCTCGTGTAGATATTCGGAGGCCTCTTCTACCACATAGAGCGCCTCAACCGACTGGGCGAAGTCATCTAAGGCCTGCTTGGGCAAGGGCCAGCTAAGGCCCAGTTTGAATACCGAGGCCTCGGGTAAGGCTTCACGCACATGCTGGTAGCAGGCCCCCGCGCAGATAATTCCTATCGAGGTAGAGCGCATTTCCTTGCGATTGTAGGGACACTCTTCTGACCAGGCGCGCAAATCATCGATACGGCGCAGCTGGTCTTTGCGACGCGGCTTTGCGAAGGCGGGCATCATGACCCATTTTGCAGGATTGGTCGTGTAATCTTTAGGACTAAGGGCAGCCGGCTCTCCTGTTTCAACCAAAGTTTTAGTGTGAGAGACCCGAACACTTGAACGAATAAAAAAGGGTACATCGAAGCGCTCGGAAAGTTCGTAGGCATCACGGGCAAACTCCAAGGCTTCGGCAGAGTCGGATGGTTCCAACATGGGGATATGAGCCGCCTGGGCAAAATAGTGTGAGTCCTGCTCGTTTTGAGAGGAGTACATCCCCGGATCGTCAGCCGCAAGGATAAGCACGCCCCCATTAACTCCCGTATAAGCCGAGGTAAACAGCGGGTCAGCAGCAACATTGACCCCCACATGCTTCATGGTAACCAAAACACGCGCGCCAGCAGCCGAAGCGCCCAGTCCCACCTCTAAGGCCACTTTTTCATTCACGCACCACTCGGCATAAACCTCGTCTTTAGTGGCAAAGACCTCCATAGTCTCGGTAGAGGGGGTACCGGGATAGGCAACACCAATACGTGCACCACCTTCCCAAGCCCCCTGAGCTATGGCCTCGTTTCCCGACAGTAACTCCATCTAAACCCCCTCTGCAGCTTCTGTCTTATTCGTCTCTATATTGCAGGCAAAATGCACCAATTTGAATTAGGTCACCAGAGGAAAGCATGCATTGATCAACATTTCTGTTGTTAACCCATACCCCATTAAAAGAGTTCGAATCCTTGATACAGAACTTTCCCTTTTGCGGAAGAAGTAACGCATGCTCGCGCGAAACCGTCATATCATTCAGAAAGATATCGCAGTGTGGACTACGTCCAATGCTTAAGGTACCTTCTCCCAATTCAAAAACAGCCCCCGTTTGAGGCCCTCGAACAACACGTAAGTAGGTATGGGTGGGTGCGACATTCTCTACCGGAACGATTTCCTCTTCTCCGAAGGCAATAGGCTGGAAACGCTCGGTTGAACCCTCTAATTTAAAGCCGCAAAAGCCACAGGATGAACTATTTTCAGGCAATGCATTACCACATACCGGGCAAGAATTTGACATAGCTCCCTCTCCTTTTTTGCCGAGCGAAAAGTTTAAGCCGCCGTTTTGTCGTAGACGAGTTCAAGGCTACTAATAACGCTTGATTCTGCCACCTGTGCTTCTCCGCTAAAGTTACGCAAAAGCCTGTCGAAAAAGATTCCTATACCCTCAAAAAAATCGGGAGCAGCAACTTCCTCACAGGCCACCAGATCGTATTCAGCGATAAGCTCGTTGTGCTGGTAATAGCTTACCGTGCCTAAAACATCACCTACAGAGACTGAACCACTCACCTCGTTAAAGCTAAAAGACTGGCTTACATTTCCCTTAAGTGAAAAGACCTCGCAGGTGGCATCGGGATCTGAAAGACAAACAGCGACCGTTTTGTCTATCCAGTCTTGATGTGCTACATAGGCCACCACTTCTACCTCACCACCTAGGTCAGCACACTGCATAGTGGTTCCGCTGTTCGCAAGCGAAATCTCACACATATTATCGTAGACCCATTCGCAGAGGGTTTGAGCATCGACAAAACGCTGATCCACAGAGGAAGAGTTTATGACGATGGCATAGAGATAGAGCTCGCCATCATAGGCAGCAGCCGCAAAGGAGGCACCAGCGAGATCGGTATAGCCCGTTTTGACCCCGCAGGCATATTCATACATGTCAAGGAACTCATCGGTGCTTTCCAGTTCAAGTGTTATGAGCTCTCCCCCACGCGAGACCGATATGGTGTCATTTCCGCTCGCCACGATTTGACGAAAGGTCTCGTTTTGCATGGCAGACTGCACCACCAAGGCCTGGTCAGCAGCGCAGGAATGCTGGTCACCAGCATAGTCGCCGTTATCAAGGCCGTGGGGGTTGGAATAGAGGGTATTTACGCAACCTAGCTCTTCAGCCTTTTGGTTCATCAGGGCGACAAAGGCCTCCTG
>CAYSMG010000043.1:0-7474 GCA_964432045.1 uncultured Eggerthellaceae bacterium | reverse complement strand
GTGGCATCCAAAGAGGCTTATCTTTGTTGCGGGCATATCTATGCAAGAAAACAGCAGGAAAAACAGGGAGGGCGCAGCGATGTATCAGGATACTCGGCCCAGCTGGGATGAATATTTTATGACCCTTGCTACTGAGGTGGCAACACGCACCACCTGTATGCGTCGTGGTGTGGGGGCGCTCATTGTAAAGGATAGGCGCATTTTAGCGACGGGCTACAACGGGGTTCCGACCGGCTTGCGTCACTGTAGTGAAACCGGCTGCTTGCGTCAGCAGCTCGGTGTGCCCAGTGGGCAGCGCCATGAGATATGTCGTGGGCTTCATGCTGAACAAAATGCCATTATCCAGGCTGCACGCTATGGCATCAATATTACGGGGGCCAGTATCTATATCACCACCCAGCCTTGCGTCGTATGTGCCAAGATGCTTATCAATGCAGGTGTTATCGAGATTGTGTATCAAAATCCCTATCCTGATGAGCTTGCCATGTCGCTTCTTGAAGAGGCAGAAGTAAAACTGCGCGTGTACGAGGGTCCGTCTAAAAAGCAGGACGCTTAGGTTTTGGCGAACTGAGTCAAGGCGCGCTTTTTGTATCATCTCCTCTTTTGCCTCAACTGCAATCTTCGTTTTGGTTTCGAGCTGCGTTTTTGTCGCCTTGCCTGCTGTTTTTACTTTTCCTCCTGCCTCGATTTCGCCTCTTTTTTCGCCTTTGTTTTTGCCTCGGCTTCAGCTTTTGCCTCAGCCTCTATTGCGGCTGTTTCTTCTGGGCTGAGGGTTTTAATCTTTTTGAAGAAAAAGACCATAAGACAGGCCCAGACAATAACAATAATGACGCGCAACACAGGGATTTTCCCCGACATAATAAAACCAATAGCCATGACCACAGTGATGCTGGCGGTAATTCTTTTCTTGCTTGCCATGCTTAAGGCGCGGTGGGTTACATAGCTTTCCAGATATTTTTTATAGAGTTGGGTGCTGCTGAACCATCTGTCAAGTCGTTCAGAGCTTCTGGCAAAACAAAGGGCGGTAAGTAGGTAAAAGGGTACGGTGGGCAAAAGCGGCACTACAATGCCAACACTTCCTAAACCAAGACAGAGAAAACCCAGAAGGATCCACAGAAACCTAAAAGGCCGAGCTGCTTTTTTCTTTTCCTTCCTTGGTTTTGTCTTTTCTGCCTCTTCCACTATCTCTTCCATTGTCAACCCCCCTGCTTTTTTGTTCCTGCTAGATGCTAGAGCAGTTCCCTTAAACCAAGAATAAAAAAGCAGCATACGATGTCACTTGATCGATCAGCGGGATTGTTTTTACAGCTTGTTTTTTGTGAAGGCTTTCTGCCCGTTCGCCAAAAAAAAAGAGGCATGCGCAAAGCTTTTTTCTATAGCATTGGTATTCTTCCGCTATGATACTGAAGGTTTTTCAACAGGAGGGGCGCAAAGGGGGCGCCGGATAAGAAAGCGAGACATGGCAGTAGCTATTGCACTAGGGGTTTTGTCCGGTATCGCGGGTTTTCTCCCCCTGTATGGCAGCTTGCAACTCGCTAAACGAGCGACAAAGACGAGTAATCTGGGTCATATGGGTTCCTTGCTGCTGGGTCTCCTCGTTTCGTTCCTGCTCCTTTTTGGCACGGCTCTCTCCTGTATTCTCATCGCGCGTGATGCTACGCTGCCCTTTGTTCTGGCGGAGGTGCTAGCGCTCATTGTGGCCGCTATCGGCTTCGGCGTGATGAGACTGGTACGGAAATAGACGGAAAGGTAAGCCACGTGGATCCACTTGAAGAATTAGCAGAGGAAGTGCCCGTACTGCAGCGTTCGTTTGATTCTGCGTTTGTGCTTGATTTTGGCGGAGGGTTTGGTCTCACCCAGTACACGGTTTATGTGATCTTGGTGGCCATCATTGTCTTGCTGGTGGTTTTGATGGTGGGGCGTCGACTCACCCTTATCCCTAAGGGCAAGTTCACAAACATGGTGGAGTACGGCTATGACCTCGTACACAAGGACATAGGCGAGAGTACTATTGGCCACGGATATCGCAAACACATTCCCTTTTTGGCGACGATATTCTTTTTCATCTTGGTGGCGAACTTTATCGGACTCATTCCAGGATCGAAGACGGCTACGGGTACCATCTCGGTTACTTGGGCGCTTGCCATTGCCTCCTTCGCCTACTTCAATTACTGGGGAGTGAAAGCCCACGGTGGCTGGGGTTACATCAAGTCCATCGCGCCATCCGGCCTGCCTAAGGTCATGGTGCCGGTTATCTGGCTTTTTGAGTTCATATCTCTATTGCTGCGCGCACTCACACTGGCCGTTCGACTGTATGGCAACATGTTCGCAGGTCATATGGTTCTAGGTATCTTCGCGCTGCTGACCAGCGTTTTCATCACCGCATGCATCCAGGAGGGCAATGCCTTGTTTGCGCTGCCTCCCATCGGGTGGATGCTGTTTTTGCTCTGCATGTATGCGCTGGAAGTGCTGGTTGCCTTTCTTCAGGCCTACGTGTTCACAATACTGTCGGCCGTGTATATTTCGCTGGCCACTTCGGATCACTAGGGGCGCGCCCTAAAGATCCTACAAAGGGTGTTTCACCGGCGCTTCCACCGCCGGATGAACATAATTGCTTAGGTTTCGGAAAAGGTCCGAACACGGTAAAAGGAGGAAATCGTGGAAGTTGCTTTCGTACTGGATGCCTTGAAACTTGTGGGCTACGGTTTTGCTACGCTGGGCCCTGGCATCGGCATCGGCATCGCCTGCTACGGCTGCTGCACCGCTACTGCACGTCAGCCCGAACTGCAGGGACGCCTGTTTACGAACTTCATCATCGGCGCCGCCTTGGCTGAGGCACTTGCCCTGATCGGCTTCGTTCTCGCCTTCATCGTGTAGCCTAGCCTTTCATTCGGATCAATGCCGCATGAGGCTATTAGGAGGTAACAGGTGAAAGAGAGAGCGAAGAAAGCATCGGCCCGCTTGGGGATGGTCATGCTTGCTGCCGGCAGCATGTCGGGTGCTTTTCCCGCGCTCGCGTTTGCATCGGAGGAGGCTGAGTCGGAATCCACCGGCATTTCGGCGATCCTGCCCGATATGAACGAGTTCGTACCCATGCTCGTCGCCTTCATAATCCTTGCCATCGTGCTCGCGAAGTTCGGCTGGCCCAAATTCGAGGCCATGCTGGATAAGCGCAGAGACACGATTAGCGAGGCTCTGAAGAGATCTGAGGAGGCCCGCGTCGAAAGCGAGAGAGTTCTTGCCGAGTACCGGCAGCAGCTTGCGGACGCACGTGAGCAGGCGGCTCAGATTGTCGCCGACGCAAAGAAGACCGGCGAGGCCGTTAAGGCCGATATCACCGCCAAGGCTCAGGCTGAGGCACAAGTTATGATTGACAAGGCGCGCGAAGCCATTGAGGTGGAGAAGAAGGCCGCTATCGCCGAGCTGCAAGGTTCGGTGGCCGACCTGTCCATTTCCGTGGCGGGTCGCTTGATCGGCGAAGACCTCAGCGATGAGGAGCATCGCAAGATCATCGAGCGCTATGCGACTGAGGCGGGCAGTTTCAATGCCAACTAACCGCCTTATCGTCAAAGAAATTATTGCCGTGTACGCATCGACGCTGTTTGATGCCGTGAACGCGGCCGACGGTCAGGACGGCGTACTGGAGGTGCGCGACCAGCTAGATCAGGTCGTCACCGTCATCCGCAGCAATGTGGATTTATCCACTGCCTTGACGAACGAGAGTTACACCCCCGCTCAGAAGGGCGAGCTGGCACGCAATGTCTTTACGCAGTGCAATCCGGCTCTTGCTGATGTATTGGGTGTCATGGCCGAGCGTGGCGATCTGGCTCTGATCAGCCGTGTGGCGGCCGCCTATGAAGAGCAGCTGGCCAGCAAGCTGAACCTTGCCGTGGTTGATGTGACTACGGTGGTGGAGCTTGATGATCATCTGCGCGAAGTGATTACGAAAAAAGCCGAAACCGAATTGGGTATGAAGGTCGTGCTCAACGAGAGGATCGACAAATCCCTTTTGGGCGGCATCATCATGAGTGCACAAGGCAGGCGCATTGACGCAAGCATGCGTTTTCAGCTTGGCAATGCGCGTGCTGTACTCAGGCAAGCAAGTGTAGATGGAGGTGAATGCTAGTGACTGAAATCACCGCACAGTCCATTGACGAAGCTCTGCGCAAGCAGTTAGCCGCCCTAGAAGTAAGCGTCGATTCCCGCGAGGTGGGTACGGTTATCCAGGTTGGTGACGGTATTGCGCGCGTTGACGGCTTGCGCAATGCCATGGCCGGCGAACTCTTGGAGTTTATGGGTGAGGGCGGAAAAACCGTGTACGGTCTTGCTCAGAATCTTGAAGAGGATGAAGTTGGTGCCGTGCTTTTGGGTGATGTCACCGCAATTAAGGAAAACGACCAGGTTCGTACCACTGGCCGCATCATGGAGGTTCCTACTGGCGATGCCCTCTTGGGTCGCGTGGTGAATCCTTTGGGCATGCCGCTTGACGGCAGGGGTCCTATTAGTACGACTGCCACTCGTCCGGTAGAGTTCAAGGCTCCTGGCGTTATTAGCCGCAAACCCGTACATGAACCTATGCAGACTGGCATTATGGCTATCGACTCGATGATTCCTATCGGTCGTGGCCAGCGCGAGCTTATCATTGGCGACCGTCAGACTGGCAAGACTGCTATTGCCATTGACGCCATCATCAACCAAAAGGGCGAAGACATGATTTGCATCTATGTTGCAATCGGTCAGAAGGCCTCTACGGTTGCTGGCGTTATGGAGACGCTGGAAAGCTACGGCGCGATGGATTACACCATCATTGTCTCTGCTACGGCAGCCGATTCTGCTCCCTTGCAATACATTGCTCCTATGGCCGGTGCTGCTATGGGTGAATACTTTGTATACAATGGGGCTGATGGCAAACCCGCCGGTCCTGAAAATCCTGGCCGTCATGTACTCATTGTCTATGATGACCTTTCCAAGCAGGCAGTTGCTTATCGCCAGATGTCTCTGACACTGCGCCGCCCGCCGGGACGCGAGGCTTATCCGGGCGACATTTTCTACCTGCATTCTCGCTTGCTGGAGCGCGCCGTTAAGATGTCCGATGAATATGGCCGTGGTTCCATGACAGCCTTGCCCATCATCGAAACCCAGGCAGGTGACGTTTCTGCCTACATTCCGACCAATGTAATTTCTATTACCGATGGTCAGATCTTCTTGAATACCGACCTGTTCTTCCAGGGCCAGCGCCCGGCAGTAGACGTAGGTATTTCGGTGTCGCGCGTAGGTGGTTCGGCGCAAACCAAGGCTATGAAATCGGTTGCTGGTACTCTGCGTCTGGACCTCGCTTCTTATCGTGAGCTGCAGGCCTTTACTCAGTTTGGTAGTGACCTTGACAAGGCTACCCAAGATCAGCTGAACCGTGGTTCACATATGACCGAGCTTTTGAAGCAGGGTCGTTATGTGCCCATGCCCTTCTACGATCAGGCTATTGCTATTTATGCCGGTGGTGAGGGCTTCATGGATGATGTGCCCGTAGATGACGTGGTGCGTTTCCGTGCCGAGCTGCTGGATTACCTGCATGCTTCGCATGCCGATCTTGTGAAAAGTGTTCAGGACGAAAAGAAGTTCACTGACGAAACTAAGGCAGCCTTAGACAGTGCTATTGAGTCGTTTAAGACCCAATTCGTGCCAAGGGCGTAAGGTAGGTGTGTTATGCCCAACCTTCACGACATAGAAAGGCGCATCAGTTCGGTCAGCTCGACGAAGCAGATTACGCGCACCATGGAGATGGTGGCGGCTGCAAAGATTCGCCGTGCTTCCGAGCGCGCGATGAATGCGCTGCCCTGGGCGAACGTTATCTCAAACATGCTCATCAGTACTGCTAAGTATGCACCGCTTGATTCCGAACCTTTGCTTGTTACTCATGAAGAGGTAAAGAAGTCGGTTGTGGTTGTTATTACCTCTGACCGTGGCCTCGCGGGCGGCTTTAACAGCAATGTTTTACGCCATGCCGAAAAGTTTATTAATGAGAAAAAGAGCAAAGGAATTGAGGTTGAGGTTATTGCCTGCGGTAAGAAGGCTATAGGATATTTCAACTATCGTGGCATTAAGCCGGTATTTGAGTTTCGCGATTTATCGGCCGATCCTACTTATGAGGAAGCGGCTGAAATTTCGCAATATGTAGGTGATGGCTATCACTATGGCCGAAACGATGAGGTAACTCTCATCTTTAACCATGCGAAAAACAGTGCCGAACAGGTGCTCGTTGAGCAGCAGGTCTTACCAGTCGATAGGAAACCTTTTGCCGAGGTCTTGGGTCTTACTCCTAAGGAAGAGGACATCTACGCACCCTTCTTCGAGAAAGATCTCGATCATCTACCAGGCGATATCAACTTTGAGCCTGATCCGGCTACGGTGATGTTTGAGCTAATGAAGGCTTACTTGCGTAACACCTTCTACTATGCACTGATAGACTCGGCGGCAGCCGAACAAGGTGCGCGTCGTACCGCCATGAAGTCGGCTACCGATAACGCCAATGAGATGGTCGAAACCTTAACCAGACTGTACAACCGTGTTCGTCAGGGCGCCATTACAACCGAGATCACCGAGATCGTTGGTGGCGCAGCAGCTTTGGAGGAATAAATGTCAGAGCAAATGATTACCAGAGAGGAGCTCGAGGCCAGTAAGGGTGCCACCGGACGCATCGTGCGTGTCGTTGGTCCTGTGGTGGACGTTGAATTTCCGCCGGATCAGATGCCGGCAATCTATAACGCTCTTACCGTAGATGCTAATACGCTGGCTGGCGACATCCACTTGGTGCTGGAGGTTGAAACCCAGCTTCCCGGCAACCTGGTGCGCTCTGTTGCCATGAGTTCTACCGATGGTCTGGTGCGCGGCCTTGAGGCTGTAGATACCGGACGCCCCATCATGATGCCGGTAGGCCCAGAGACCTTGGGTCGCATTTGGAATGTGATGGGTGAACCTGTAGATGAAAAACCCATGCCTGAGGTGAAAGGCTACATGCCTATTCACCGTCCGGCACCTGAATTTGACCAGCTGTCCACTAAGACGGAGATCTTTGAGACTGGTATTAAGGCTATTGACCTTATTGAGCCCTTCATCAAGGGTGGCAAAACTGGTCTGTTCGGTGGTGCTGGCGTAGGCAAGACCGTTATTATTCAGGAACTTATTAACAACCTAGCTCAGGAGCATGGTGGTACCTCGGTGTTCACCGGCGTGGGTGAGCGTACCCGCGAAGGTACCGACCTTTACCTGGAAATGAGCGAGTCGGGCGTTATCAATAAGACCTGTTTGGTATATGGTCAGATGAACGAACCTCCCGGAGCTCGTTTGCGTGTGGGTTTGGCTGGCCTTACTGAGGCTGAGTACTTCCGTGATCAGGGCCAGGACGTGCTTCTGTTCGTAGATAACATCTTCCGCTTTACCCAGGCAGGTTCAGAGGTGTCGGCTTTGTTGGGTCGCA
>CAYSMG010000042.1:0-7507 GCA_964432045.1 uncultured Eggerthellaceae bacterium | reverse complement strand
CGTTGCACAGAATGCAAGGAGAGGGGAAACCCGCCACATGAATAAAACAGGCGCGCCTCGCAGGTACACCGAAGGGCCCAATGTAGCAGACCAGCCTGCGCGCGAGGAAAATATAGCGGCAATAGAACAGTATTTTAAAAGCGGTATAAAGGCAAAAGAAGGACCGGAATCGGTCGGTATTGAGCTTGAGCACACCGTTGTGCATGAGGATGGCCGTCCGGTCTCCTACACCGATGAATTTGGTATTGCCTGGCTGCTTGAACAGCTGCGGAGCGATTTTTCGCAAGCCACCTATGATGAGGAAGGTGACTTATTGGGCCTGGCCCGCGAAGGCGAGGCAGTAACCCTTGAACCCGCCGCCCAGGTGGAACTTTCCGCTGGGCCCTTCAGTAACCTAAAAGATGCCCAGCGCGTCTTCACCCGCTTTCAAGAGCGATTGACGCGCGAGCTTGAGCCCCACAAGATGAAGCTCCTCACCTTAGGTTATCACCCCACAGCCCGTGCAGAGGAACTCTCCTTGATTCCCAAGCGGCGCTACCAGTTTATGAACCTCTACTTTGAACAGCGCGGAAGCTATGGTCTGTGCATGATGCGCGGCAGTGCCTCAACTCAGGTCTCCATTGACTACCACAGCGTAGACGATTGCCTGCGCAAACTGCGCCTGTGCGGCATTGCCGCCCCTCTTCTTTCGCTGATCTGCGACAATGCACCTATCTTCGAAGGTGCGCCACGCACGCATCATATGGTGCGCACCAAGATATGGCAGGGATGCGACCCGGCCCGCTGCAACACCGTACCAGGTTCTCTTGAGCCCGACTTTAGCCTGCGCAGGTATGCTGAATACCTGCTTGATACACCCGCCATCCTCATTCCCTGCACCAAAGAAGGCCTGTGTTATACCGAACGCTGCTTTGGCGATATCTACGCAAAAAACCCCATGAGTCGGGCGCAGGTAGAGCACATGGTGTCAATGTTTTTTACCGACGTGCGGCTAAAGACCTATGTGGAAATTCGTCCAGCTGATGCCCTGCCCATCCCCTATGCCATTGCCTATGCCGCCTTGGTAAAGGGTCTCTTTACCCTTGATGCCTCTCTTGACGTGCTCGATAAGCTATTTGAAGGCATAGGTCAAACTGAAGTTGATGCGGCAAAAGAAGCACTGATGAGGGATGCTTATGGAGCGCAGGTGTATGGGCGAAGTGCTGCTGACCTAGCCGATGAGCTGATGCGGCTTGCAAGCTGCGGGCTTGAGGCAGAAGAGCGGGCCTATCTAGAACCTCTGGCACACTTGGTTGCCGCACGCACTACCTTGGCGGAAAAGGACAGAAGGGAGTAGAGTCAAACTATGAGCAACGAAGGAAAAAAGGTAAGGGTGCACTACATTGGCACCTTGGACGATGGTACAAAGTTCGACTCGTCTTTTGACCGAGGAGAGCCTCTGGAGTTTACCTGTGGAGCCGGACAAATGATTCCCGGCTTTGACCAAGCCGTAAAAGACATGGAAGTGGGCCAAACCGTCAAGGCGCATATTCCTGCTGAATTGGCCTATGGCCCACGTCGTGAAGAGATGATACAGAAAGTTTCTGTATCGCAGATCCCTAATGCTGATGAGCTACCCGTGGGTCAAACCATCTATATGCGCAGCCCTGATGGCCAGCCCTTCCCCGTGTTTGTGGTAGGCATTGAAGACGGCATTGTGACCTTTGATGCGAACCACGAGCTGGCCGGCAAAGACCTCAACTTTGACATTACGCTCTTATCGGTCGAATAGTTGAAAGAAAGGCGAAGGGCTTGCTTTTGGTTTTACTTCCAGTCGCAAGCCCCTCGCCACTCAGAGTTTAGCAGTCCTTACCCTTAGGCATACATGCTGGCATAGGGACGCGAGCTTGCCGGACGCAGTCGATAAAAGCCCTCGCCCGAATCATCAACCGGCTGATCAAGCTCACTAGCAAAGTAATCGTTGTAGCGGCCTAGGAGGGTATGCAGCACCGCACGGTCCTGTTCATCGCAGGCCTCCTGCACCAGGCCAGCAGGAACATCCTCTTCCGCTAGCTTGTGCAGCATGTAGATCACCCCGCCATGCATGCCTGTAGCTAAATGGGCGCCGGCCTTACCCAAAAGTACCACCACGCCACCAGCCATGTATTCGCCCAAGAAGGCCCCAGCATCGCCTCCCACAACGATAGCCGGACACTTCCCTTCGTACTGTTTCATGTGAATGCCCACGCGCCAGCCGCAGCCTTCGCGCACAAAAATCTGGCCGCCGCGCATGCCATAGCCGGCTGCATCGCCGCAGCGCCCATGCACCACAATGCAGCCATCGTTCATGGTGTTGCCAATTTGGTCCTGGGCATTTCCGAAGACCTCAATAGAGCCACCGTTCATATAGCAGGCCATATCGTTTCCCGGAACACCATGAATCTTAAGAGCCTTGCCCGCAGGAAGAGCACAGCCAAGATAGCGCTGGGCAAAGACATCACGTAAGACCACGGTATCGGCCTGCGAGCAGGCTTCACGCACCACTTCGTTTGCCTCGGTAAAGTGCTCTGTGCCCAAGACCACCTCGGCCACTCCCTGAGAATCAATGCCAAGGTATCGTGCGGTTTGACTTACCTCGCCTTCAACACGCCATTCGCTCATCGATCCTCCTCACAAACCCAGCCACGCCTATCGCGCAGCGCAGGATATCCCTTATGCAAACGCTTCCAACGCTCCTCTTCGGAAAAAGCCAGATTGCCTATGGGTTCTTCAAAGGGATCACGCTCAAGCGAAGAGAGGGCTATTTTGTCCTCTATTAGTGCGGTATAAAGCCCTGCCCCTTCTGGATGATTCAGCAAGATATAGCCCACTAGGCAGTCATCCTTTACCACGAACTTGGTATAGCGCACTCCATCACTTTGCACCCGGACGGTATAAGCACCATCTTCCGGCGGGTTTATCAAGCCAGAAGTAAGCAAGGAAGCCTCGAAAAAGTCCACCGCGTTTACGGCAAAGGAGGTGGTGAAAGGTTCGGCCTGGGGGGAATTTGCCATATGAGCCCCCGCCACAGCACCCTGGCGCACCGCATTGGGCCACAGGGCCAAGGGACGCTGCGAGCCATCTATGGCATCGGTCACCTGCACCACATCACCTGCGGCATAAACATCGGGCAGTGTCGTTTGCAGGTCCGGACCACAGATAAGGCCACGACCTTCTTCAGCCCCTGCCTCTACCGCCAAGGCAGAGTTAGGACGTACACCAACGGCCGCAATGACAAAGTCGCAGGCAAGCTCGCTCCCATCGGTAAGCACAACCGAGCTTACCCGAGCACCTTCGCCCTTAAGCTTTTGAGCAGAAATACCGGGCAGGCATTTTATGCCATGCGCGGCCAGCTGCTCCTGCAAAACCGCAGCCCCTTGGGCATCTAAAACCGCTGGCAAAATGCGAGGTGCCAGCTCTAGAACCACGACCTCATCCACATAAGAGCTGACGGCTTCGGCTGCCTTGAGACCAATAAGACCGCTGCCTATTACCACAGCTCGGCTTTCGCGCCCTTGCTCGGCAGCCTCCTTCTGTGCGCGCTCGGCATCAGCTTGAACCCCTAGAGCGTCATCAAGGGTAAAGAAGGTGTGAATGTTTTCACGGCCCTCAAGTCCGTCAATAGGCGGGGTAAAAGGCACGCTGCCCGTTGCTAGAAGGCACTTTTTATAGGTAATGGTAGCCCCGCCGGCAAGTTTTACGCTATGAGCCTGGACATCAAGGCTTAAGACCCGAGCGTCGGGTCCCACAAAGGTTTCAATAGAAAGTCGCTCGTAAAAGCTGGGATCTTTATAATCAAGCGCCTCGCGCGTGGTTTTGCCCTCAAGCAAGTAGGAAATAAGTGGACGACCATAGGCCGCATAGGGTTCTTGCCCCACTATGAGTATCTCACCGGAAGAATCGGCATGGCGAATGGCCTCGGCGGCACTTACCCCCGCTGCCGAGTTTCCAATGATGAGGTAGTCAAGACTTCTATCCTGCATCCTAACCCACCTCACTTTCCACAAAGATCAAGGCGCGGTTAGGACAGGCTGCCACACAATTAGGCTTACCTACCTGCCCCAGCTCTTCTCCGCATAGATCACACTTCACTGCCAGTTCCCGACCGCCAATTTCTTCTACCCGCACACAGCCATAGGGACACATGCTCACACAGGTTCTGCAGCCTACACAACGGTTCGGATCAGAAGTTACCACCCCGGTTACTGGATCTTTTTGCATAGCACCCGAGATACAACCCTCTACGCATAAGGGATGTTTGCAGTGACGGCAATTTATTGGCAGGGAAAGATGCAGGTTGCCCTCTACCCGCACGCGGTTTTTCGGCTCATTATTTTCCAAACGCCAGGAAAGCACAGGATCTTTAGTGCGGGAATGATAGCTGCGACAGGCAATCTCGCAACGCTTACAGTCGATGCACCATTTTTCTATGGCATAGATTCGCTTCATCTGTCATCACTCTCCTGCGTACTTCACGCCGAGGATCTCAAGTTCTTTTTCGTTAAGACCCACACCTCGCAGCATCAGGCGGTTGCCGCGCAGGCTGTCGATGGCATTAATGCCCATGCCGCCCATCATTTCTTGAATTTCGTGATTCCAGGCACGGGCCAAATTCACCACACGCTCGGCCGCAATTTCGGGATTCAGGCGGCGAACCAGATCCTCACGCTGGGTAGCAATGCCCCAGTTGCACTTGCCGCTGGCGCAGTCTTGGCACTGATGACAACCCAGAGCAATAAGAGCCGCACTTGCCACATAGACCGCATCGGCACCAAGGGCAAGGGCACGCACGATATCAGCCGAGTTGCGAATGGAGCCAGCTGCCACCAAGCTTACCTTCGAACGAATGCCCTCATCGCGCAGGCGCTGGTCAACCGAAGCTAGGGCCAGCTCAATGGGAATACCCACGTTATCGCGAATGCGGGTTGGTGCAGCACCGGTACCACCACGGAAGCCATCCACCACAATGACATCGGCCCCGGCGCGAGCGCACCCGCTGGCAATGGCAGCCACGTTGTGCACGGCAGCAATTTTTACCGCCACCGGCTTGGTATATAGGGTGGCTTCTTTCAGCGAAAAGACCAACTGACGCAAGTCTTCAATGGAGTAAATGTCATGGTGCGGAGCCGGACTAATAGCATCGGTTCCCTGGGGAATCATACGGGTACGCGATACCTCGGCATTGATTTTTTCGCCCGGTAGGTGGCCACCAATGCCCGGCTTTGCGCCCTGGCCAATTTTGATTTCCACCATCGAACCTGCATTAAGGTAGTCAACATCCACACCAAAACGCCCTGATGCCACCTGCACGATGGCATGATCGCCATACTTGCGCAGTTCGCGATGGAAGCCACCCTCGCCGGTATTGAAGTAGGTACCCAATTCCTTAGCTGCCATAGCCAAGGCCATTTGTGCATTAAGGGAGATAGAGCCAAAGCTCATGGCCGAAAACATAAGCGGCAGCTCAAGCTTAAGCTGAGGCGGCATCTTCGATACGAGGGTGCGATCGCGCTCATTAACCTTCAGCACGTCGGGACGACTTCCCAAAAAGACTCTGGTCTCCATGGGCTCACGCAAAGGATCAATGGAGGGATTGGTTACCTGACTCGCATTGAGCAGCAGATGATCCCAGTAAATAGGGTAAGGTTTGGGATTAGCCATCGAAGACAGAAGTACTGCCCCGGTTTGAGCCTGCTTGGCAATATCTTGCATGGCTTCAAGGGTCCAGTTATTCGAACCATTGCCCACCTGCGGCCACTTAGTGATACTAAGAGCACGGGTGGGACACATCACCACACAACGCTGGCAGTTGACGCACTTCATGTGGTCAGCCTGCACGCAGCCAAGCTCTTCATTTACGTGATGCACCTCATTCGAGCAGGAACGCTCGCACACACCACATTGAATGCATAAATCCTTATCGCGACAAACCTTGTAACGCGGAAGCAAGTAATCAAGCATGCGCCTTTACGCCTCCCTTCTTTTTTTGGCAGCGGGCATCACGCCAGTCAGAAGCTGGGCGGGCTTACTTTGCGTTGGTTGATTTTCGGCCGATTCCTTGGCCTTGCGCGCAGCTACCTCATCAAGCTGGGCCACAAAGGGCACGCCCCCCTCAATTGAGCGCAGGTTTTCAACCTCGGGACAAACCAGTTCAATGGCAGCTTGCTCTGAGGCCAAATACACCATCGAGCCCTTTTCGCCTACCATAAGAGCACGCAACTTCAAACGATCATTAAGTGCCAAAAGACCCTCATCAGAGCCCAAGATGATCGACATGGGGCCACTGATCAGCGCGCTAGAATACGCGCAGCGCAAGGCGGTTTCAAAGGCAGCCTGTTCGGGTTCCATGCGATCAATTTCATCCCAGGCACTGGCGGTCATAATGTGCGCAGCCATCTCCTGAGAAAAGCCATGACGACGCACCAAAAAATCAAAGAGGTAGGTAATAACCTCGGTATCGGTTTGCAGGGTACAATCGTAGCCAAATTGCTCGACGTAACGTCGGTTGGCATCGTAGCTTGAAATTTCACCATTATGAACAATAGACCAGTTCAAAAGGGTAAAAGGGTGAGCACCGCCCCACCAGCCAGGGGTGTTAGTGGGAAAACGACCGTGTGCTGTCCACAGCCAGGCATCGTAGTCTTGAATGCGATAAAACTCACCGATGTCTTCAGGGTAGCCCACTCCCTTAAAGGCTCCCATGTTTTTTCCCGATGAAGCAACAAAGGCCCCCGGGATGGATGAGTTAATGCGAAAGACATGCCGCATGGTGTATTCGAATTCATCCAGGCCACTCATATTGAGTCGCATGGGATGCGGTGCTACGAAATAGCGCCAGATATCGGGTGGGTTGCGAATAGAGCGCACGGGTTCAGTGGGAATGCGCTCTTGCTTTTCTGCCATGAAGTAATGATTGAGGTAAGCTTCGGTTTCATCGCGCGCCTCTGAGCTCTCATACATGATATGAAAGGCATAAAGATCGGCATATTCTGGGTAAATGCCATAGGCGGCAAAGCCACCACCAAGACCATTGCTGCGGTCATGCATAAGACCAATGGCCTTTAGAATATCGCTTCCGTCATGGCGAGTGCCGCTTTTATCCATGATGCCGGCAATAGCACAACCGGCAGGTATTCTCACCTCGCCCTCGCGTGGTGTTCGTGTTTGAAGCATGGCTCCTCCTCGTCTGCTTGTGCACGCCGCAGACGGCGGCACTTGAGACACAAGGATAGAGCTTTTTTGTTACAGCGCCATGTGCAAAATGTTTCTATTGGGTTTCGCTTAAGCCAAGAAGAGTTTTAAGGAGACGCCTAACTTACCCACACCCCCCCCCCCAGAAGGCGTGGGTAAAAACTTGAACATCTAAAGGAAAGGGATGACCATATATCACCACCGCACCCCTCCCCAAACGGTTGGTTTGAGAAACTTCCTTTATAAAAAGGCTCTACTTTACCAAGAAAGCAGTTCGTAGCCCTCTTCGGTTATAACC
>CAYSMG010000041.1:0-7632 GCA_964432045.1 uncultured Eggerthellaceae bacterium | reverse complement strand
TTACGTTGGACGGCCTTGTTGATAAAGGCCGAGAGCATAGCTTCAGTAACATCATAGTCGGCAATAACCCCATCTTTCAGCGGATGCTCTGCCGAAAAAGCCTCGGGGGTATGGTTGATCATATTTTTTGCCTCGTGCCCCACAGCCAAGACACGGTGCGTGCTTTTTTCAATAGCAACCACTGAAGGCTCGTTGATAACGATACCTTCACCCTTGATGGCCACCAATGTATTTGCAGTTCCCAGGTCGATGGCCATGTCGGTAGACATCTGGCCCGTCAAACGAGAAAACACGTCTAAAAAGGACATACTGTCAAACCCCTTGCGTTTATGCTTCGATCTGATTCAGCGCGGTTTCACATAGGCTTGCATTCTACCCTTATAGTGTAAAAGAGGGCAGTCGGGTTTGAAACAGCACAGATAAGAACCACAAGGGCTTACTCGTATTGCTCCCTAGTGTACGCTGCAAGAAAAGCAGGGGTCATAAGCGCGCACCAGCTTTTCAACCTCAAGCTGGATGGCATTAGCATCAACACCCTGAGCAATTAAGGTTTCAGCTAAAAGACGCACGTCAGCTTCAAGGTTGGCCACATTTTGTGCGGTGGGCGTAATGATAGAAGCAGAAAGCACCCGCCCCTCATCATCAAGCTCTAGCTCATGGAAAAGAGCGCCACGCGGCGCTTCGGTAAAGCCGACTCCGCGTCCTGCACAAACATCAAAATCAACTGGCACACTTGAGCCCCCGAAGCTTTCATCTGCCAAGCTACGGCAGTAGCCAAGGCAGCGCTCAAGGGCATCAATAATTTCGACTGTCTGGGCAAGGTTGTTCTGGAAGGGATTTTTCTCGGGCGGACGCAGCCCTGCCTTAGCAGCCGCCAGTTTGGACTGGTGTCCTAAGTGCTGCCAGGACTGGTTGATACGAGCCAAGGCACCCGTAAAGTAGGGGGATGCCGTAGAACGGACACGAGAGAAGAAGGCCGCAGAATGCGCTACCGAGTATTCCTCTATCGCCTGAGTAGCATTGTCGCAGTCAAAGGAGAGGTCTGCATCAATAAAGCGAGCCGTGCGCGAATCGGAAATGGCATATCTATCAGGTGCAGCCATGGCAAGCATGTCACCAGCTGTAGAAATATTAGGCACCTCGAAGGACTTAAACAGATCAACCACTGCCACCGCAAACTCAAGTGAGGCTTCCAATTTGTCGGCAAGTTCAAGGTATTCTGCAGAACTCATCTCGTGAGTAAAGCCGCCCACTACCGCTGTAATGGGATGGACCGAACGCCCCCCCACCTTGACGCACAGCTCATTGCCTAAGGCCTTAAGCGCAAGCGCCTTTTCGAAGAGATCTGGGTTGATATCTGCTAAGGGGAAAACACTTTTATGTCCCAAAAAGTCTGGTGCAGCAAAAACAAAGAGATGGGTTGCATGATTTTGCAGGTAGGAACCATAGACCAGAAGGTCACGCAAAATGCGAGTGCGCTGACTTACCTCTACGCCAAAGATATGTTCTATGGCCAAAATATCAGTCACAACATGACTTGGAGAGCAAATCCCGCAAATACGCGAGGAAATATAGGGCACTTCCTCAAAGCGACGACCCCTCACCATACTCTCGAATAAGCGAGCCGGCTCCACCACGTTTATTTCGCAAGTGGTCACTTGGCCGTTTTCTATCGCCACATGCACATTGCCGTGGCCTTCAATACGAGCGATGTGATCTATCTGAATAGCAGTCTTGGTCATACGATCATCCTCACTCTGAAACCCGTAAGGCAGGGTCGGTCTGGTTAAACATTTCAAGGGCTTTATCGAAGATGGCCACATCAATTCCTGCTTGGCGACAGGCTTCACGAGCAGCAGGCAGGTTGGCATCAGGCGATAAGCCCCGACAAGCATTGCAGGGTCGACCAAGATTTACACAGCGCGCATTACAGCCCGAACGCGTAACCAAGCCCAAACACAGGATGCCTTTTTGATAAAAACAGGCAGTCTCATTGCGCTTGCAAGAACCGCACATGGTTGAAGTAGGAATAGTCTTATTTGAGCCATAGAGTGCCTGTTGCAAGATGTCGATAAAGTCATAGCTGTCAACCGGGCAGCAACGCACCTCAAAATCAACTGGTATCACCGCAGAAACAGCACGTGGCGCTATCATTTCACCACAGGCCGCAGGCAGGGTTTCATATACACTGCCCGGACGCTGGAGAAAGCCCTCTGCTGCCATACCGGGTATCCCCGCTGTGGTTGCACAGGCTCCGATAGCAATAATACAGGAGGCCTTTTCACGCAGCTCTTTCACCAAACGCAGCGACTCTTCAGTCGTTACGGCTCCCTCTATTACCGCCACATCAAAATCTTGCGGCATAGGGTCACTTGAAGCAAGCTGCCAGTATTGCAAGTCCAGCTGCCCGAGAACTTCCGTCAGGTGCGCTTCTGCGTTGGTAATTTGCACTTGACAACCAAAACAGCTGGCCAGACCCACAACTACCACGCGTGCAGGAGCGGGACTGCTCAGTTCGGTAGAACCGTTCATCGTTACACGCTCCATCCTACATCGACCCCTGAATATTCTTGGCTTCCCAGTAATTAAAGACCGGACCATCAATGCAAACATACTGATGACCAATTTGGCAGTGGCCGCACTTACCCATGCCACACTTCATATGGCGCTCAAAGCTGCAATAAATATGGTCGTACTCGATGCCTTTTTTACGCATCTCGTCAATGACAAAGCGATACATAACCGGTGGACCACACAACGCCCCAAAGGTATTGCTGGCATCAATTTGAAGCTTCTCAAAAGGCTTAGTCACTAGGCCCTCTTCGCCATCCCAGGTGGGATCGGCGTGGTCGACGGTAAGATACAGGTCAAAGTCCTTACGGTGCCGCCACATCTCAAACTGACTACGAAACATCACTTCAGAAGGCGATTTCGAACCATAGATAATAGTGACCTTGCCAAATTCACTGCGTTCGTCGTGAATATTGTTGATAAGCGAGCGCAAAGGTGCGATGCCGAGACCACCGGCCACCAGCAAGATATCGTGGCCACGCATCTTGTCAATGGGAAAGCCCCGGCCAAAGGGGCCACGAATCCCCACGATATCGCCGCATTGCATCTGATGAAGGCGCTGGGTAAAACGTCCAGTACGACGTACGCAAAGCTCTATAAAACCGCCTTTAGTGGGCGAGCTTGAGATAGAAATGGGAGCCTCGCCCACCCCAAAGAGGGAAAGTTCAACAAACTGGCCCGGCTCATGATGGAAGGCCTCACGAATACGGTCATCTATAAGACGGAACTCAAAAAGTTTCTCGTTTTCTGTCAGTTTAGTGATAGAGGTGATACGCGCCTGCCAAGGACGATAGGGATTAGCCGCCATAAGCTGAGCACCATTGCGCGGCTCCTCAACTTCCCGAAGTGGATGAATGCGCACCGTAGACACAGCACAGCTACTCGGCATCTGCGGCCCCCTTTCTCTCGAAGAACTTAAGTACTTCTATGGGGTTTATATTGGCCTTGCAAGCCCTAACGCAGCGACCACAGCCCACGCAAAGCATGCGGTCGTGAGTAGCTAAGAAGCCGCTGAGCTTGTGATACATGCGGTGCCGCACGCGCGCCGCTCCGGTCGAACGGAAGTTATGGCCTCCTGCAACCTCGGCAAACTGCGGCGAGGTGCAGGCATCCCAGCTGCGTTCGCGCCTTCCAGATTTTCCATCGGGTTCAAGCGTGTCTTTAATATCGAAGCAGAAACAGGTAGGACATACCGAAGAGCAGGCCGTACAGGACAAGCAAGAACCACCCAGCTCATCCCAGAAGGGGTCTTCGTGGAAGGCATCCATCAACATGGCAACTTCTTGGATATTGGGAATATCGGGGTTAAAAGCCGCCTGACGACGACGCGTTGCATGGCGAAACTCAATGCGCTCAGCATCAGTTGCTTCCCGTGGATTACAGGCCGCCTCCAAGATATTTGCCGCATCAACGCTGGAAATACTCACCAGGTATTTATCGCCAATGTCCTGTAGGAAGAGGTCATAACCAAAACGAGCCTCATCCGAACCCCACAGATGGCAAAAGCAGTTCGAAGTTGGCATGCAACTAATACCCACAATAAGGGTTGCCTTACGCCGCGCTATGTAATAAGGGTCAGGGTAGCGCCCATCTTTAAACACAACATCAAGACGGTTTAATGCATTGATGTCACAGGCATGGGCTCCGAAAATAACGCGCGGGGTAATTTCTGCCGCGAAGTCTTTTACCTCATTTGCCCGCGTATTAAAGGGCATTAGAGTCTCTACCGGTGGTAGAAAATACTTCTTGGGAGAAGAGATAGTGTTTTCATAGGAAAGCTCTATCTCATCAAAGGATGAGACTGCATCAAAAATATGTACACCATCCCTTTTGACCGGAGCCACCACCTCGTAGCTTTGCATAAAGGCTGCCACAAGCGCTGGTAGTTCCGATGCCTCAATCACTCTATACAGCATGCTCTCGTCCGTTCTCGTCTGGAAGATGCCTTGCCGCCCCTCATCGGATCTGCCCTCCCAAGAAAAAAGCCCCAACACCCCAAATCTTAAAAGAGAAGGGGATGTCGGAGCCTTAAGAGTCTCACTTCGTAAGCCTTGGTGAGCCTTCGCTTACTCAGTCGGGAAAAAAACGCCTATCTCGCGTTCGGCTGACTCAACAGAATCCGATCCGTGGATGACATTCTCATCCATGACAAGACCAAAATCGCCACGAATCGTACCGGGGGCAGCTTTAGCCGGATCAGTGGCACCCATCAAGGCGCGTACCTTTGCCACCGCTCCCTCGCCAGAAATGACCATTTTTACCACCGGACCGCTGGTTACATAGGAGATAAGACCCTCATAAAAGGGCTTGCCCTCATGCTCAGCATAATTGGCCTGAGCCTGCTTGAGGCTGACCATGCCCATCTCAAGACGCTCGATACTAAGCCCGGCACGCTCGAAGCGGTTCACTATCTCGCCAATGTGCCCATTGCGGACCCCATCAGGTTTGATCATAGAATAGGTCTTCTCGATTGCCATGGAAAAACCCTTTCTCTCCTTTTGTTTTTTCTTCTTGATTTTACCCTTTTGGGCAGCTATTGAAAGCCGAAAAGATCGACCTTAGCCCAAAGATCAAGCCCAAGTAAGCTGCTGATTTAAACTGCTCTGCCCAATGCGGGCCCCGTACCAAATCAAGCTAGCCTTATGCCTCACTTTATAAACTTTAAGTCATATCTTGTTTTGAGCTGCGCCTAAAAGTGAGCTCGTCCTTGGTTAAAACTAGTTCTGACTTGCGAAATAAAGCTCGACATTTGACACTTTCCAAGCTATTAAATCACGTGAAAGCGTAATCTGGTAGCTAATATCTCCCCCACTCTCGGTGGTGGCTGTCACATAAACCACCGAAGTGCTCATCGAACGTTCTACCCCATCAATGCTGGGACTTGAATCGGTCACCAAGAGATTTTCCATAGAGCTGATGTCGTCTTCGCTTAAACTTGAAGCCACTAGATCGTCTATGTTTGAGGGATCAGAGAACAGCTGATTAACAACTGTTTCTTGAGTAGGGAAACCATAGCCTTGTGTATAGAGGACAGCCCCTGCGCCCACTACCAGAATAAGAAGCACAATAATGACGATAAAGATCTTCAGGCCTACTCCACGCCGCTTGCGCTCTTGCTTTACCAAACCGCGTGACCACTGTTCAAGCTCTTCGTCGGAAGCAGTGAAAAATCTGTCATCTCCCTCACCAGGATAGGCCTGCTGATCATAGGCATCAACATAATAGTAGGGATCTTGCGCACCGAAAGAATCCTCGGTCTCTTCCGGGTAAAGCGCTGCGCCATCAGCGGCAACATCAAGACCGGAGGTATCGGCAACGGGCGAAATTGCCTGAGTAATCTCTGCGGTACCCTGGGCAACCGCTGCAATAGCGCGCTGATAATCCACACTTGCTGAATCACTTAAGAAGTAGGTTTTATCAGCGATTGCTTGCTCGAAAGCCGATACTGCCTTTTGCATCTGACCCGAAGCCACATAGGCCTGACCCAAATTAGCATAAAGTTTGTTGAGGGTATCGGGACGCATATCAAACTGAAGCGCACTTTCGTAAGAGGACACCGCATCTTCAGGTCGGCCTAGCGCCATAAAGCAGATGCCAAGGTTTAAAAGCGCCTTGGTTGGATCGGGATTTGCCTCGTCAAGAGCCGCCTCGCGGAAGGCAACCCCTGCCTCAGCCGATTTTCCCAACTTAAGCAAGACATTACCCATGGCCGAATAGGCTTTGTAGGCAGTGTCATAAGAGTCATCTGAAACCGCTCGCTGAAAATGATGTACTGCATTTTCGTAATCATGCAAGGAGACGTAGGCCATACCAAGGTTATAGCTTACCGCCCCCATTGCGGTATAGGCGGTATCGGCCGTAGCCTGGGTATAAGCTTGAATAGCCTCGTTCACATCCTTTAGCTTGATAAGACAATTGCCTATCTGATGATACAGAAGGCCCGTCTCGCCCGGCGCAAGGGGAGCCGAATTGCCTCGCACGCAAACGGTAAAAGCTCGCAAGGCAGTTGAATAGTCCCCTGCAGCATAAGCCGCGCGCGCTTGTGAAAAGAGATCCTTATCCATCTGCTTCCTTCGATTTCCCTAAATACTCAGGCTAGTCCTGTGCATTCTCGATTTCGATGGTTTCGATAACATCGCCTACTCGCAGCTGATCAATTACCTCTTTACCCTCGAGGGTCTGGCCAAAGACCGTATAGCCCGAGTCCAACATTGGCTGAGGACCAAGGCAAAAGTAGAACTGCGAACCAGCAGAATCGGGGTTTTGAGAGCGCGCCATAGCCAAAGCTGCGTCTTTATGTTCGTTGTGAGGATTGGTGGAATACTCCTCTTTAATGGAATAACCCGGACCGCCAGTGCCTAGGCCGGCAAAGGGATTACCCGCCTTTTCCTCCACCTCTTCTGGACTCAAATCGCGAGTATTGGGGCATCCGCCCTGAATAACAAAGCCTGGCACATAGCGATGAAACTTGAGATTGTCATAAAAACCCTTGCGCGCTAACTCGACGAAATTGCCTACGTGAATAGGTGCATCATTTCCTGCAAGCTGCACACGAATAACACCCTTGGAGGTTTTAAACACGGCAATTTCTTCGCCGGTGGGTTGATATTCGGGGGTGTACATGGCCATAATGGCTCCTTCTCTTTTAACTGAATTTGTTCTGCAGTATTTATCGCATACGAGAGAAAATTGTACCAGCAGGGGCTAGCAAGAGACCAAAAACCTTATAACATTCACCTTTTGAAAGTAATGTGAGCCTAACTTTCCCTACCCTGAATCTTAAGGTAATTTATGAAATCAGACGGATGAAATTTCACCTGATGAGTGAACACGCCCCGAGGCGGTAGGCCTATCCCAAAAGCAAGCGAGCCTGCAAGAACACTTGCAGGCTCGCAGAACTAACATGGTGCCCCCAACGGGAATCGAACCCGTGTCTCAGCCTTGAAAGGGCCACGTCCTAACCTCTAGACTATGGGGACTCTTGCTTCCTTCAAAGAAAGCCTGCCTATTATTACAGATCGCCCACATCAGCGCAAGAATTTTTTTCTCCCATTTTCGACT
>CAYSMG010000040.1:0-7668 GCA_964432045.1 uncultured Eggerthellaceae bacterium | reverse complement strand
CTACAAAAATCCAACAGCTTGTTTAATTTTGTTGATTCATTTCGAACACCTTGTTCAATATACTATTCAATGCTTATTGACAGGCGCTCGGATGTGCAGCTAAGCCCAATGAAAGGCGCTTAAAACGCTGTTTTTGACCGTGGCCTAAGCCGATCGCCCTTCAGTAAACAAGCAAGTTGAGAAGGTGAGGTTTGGCTCAAAGCGCCCCATTATGGATCCCAGCCTAGTAAAAACACCCCTCATACCCACCCAAGATACCGAGCGCATCACTGATGTAAACTACCCCCTTGAGCACAGATGCGCACAAATCCCGCTTAATTATCATCACGGCGATGAGAAGGAATCTGTTGCCATACCGACAGTCCATGTGGGGGTAGATGTAGGGTCTACCACCGCCAAGGTATGCGTTATACACCCTGATACCCACAAAGTTCTCTACACCAACTACCAGCGACACAACGCCCGCCAAGCTCAGCGGGTAAGCGAACAAATCAGCACAATTGCTCAACTCTTTTCTAAGAGCCGTCTCAGGCTTGCGGTTTGCGGCTCAGGCGGCAAAGCGATTGCCAAGGCCTTAGGCCTGCCCTATGTGCAAGAGGTTGTGGCAAACGCCATAGCGGTACGCGCCTTATATCCTCAGGCTCGCTGCGCCATAGAGCTAGGCGGACAAGATGCCAAGATGGTCTTTTTTCGCAAGGACAAGACCGGAGGCATAAGCGTTGCCGACATGCGCATGAATGGCAGCTGCGCCGGCGGTACCGGTGCCTTCATCGATGAAATTGCCTCGCTTTTAAAAGTACCGGTGGAAGACTTCGATAAGCTTGCAGCCAAGGGACAAACCGTCTACGAAATATCGGGGCGCTGCGGAGTGTATGCCAAAACCGACATACAGCCCCTCTTAAACCAGGGAGCTTCGAAGGCCGATCTAGCACTTTCTGCCTTTCACGCTATCGCTAAACAAACCCTGGGAGGCTTGGCACAAGGTCTTGATCTTGAAGCTCCAGTTATTTTTGAGGGAGGCCCTCTCACCTTCAACCCCACCTTGGTGCAGGTCTTTTGTGAGCGCTTGCAGCTTTCAGAAGAACAAGCTATCAGGCCCGAACATCCCGAAACCATCGTGGCCTTAGGCTGTGCACTTGCTCTTGACGAGCTTTTTGCCGACCAAAAAGCCACTCTTAAGCTCGCAGAAGCACAAAGCATCTTGGCTGAAGAGTTGCCAGATGACTCAGACACCCACCCCCTAGCCGAGCCTCTTTTTGCCAGCCCTGCCGAATATGAGCAATTCTCACAAAGCCACCCCCTCGCACCTGAGCCGCCAAAAAAGATAAGGGCAAACTCAGGGGAAAGCCTGCGGGTCTACCTTGGTATCGATTCAGGTTCTACCACCACTAAGTTTGCCCTTATAGATGAAGATGAAAAGCTTATCGACAGCTTTTATGCCACCAATGAAGGATCCCCCCTTGATGTGGCTAAAAATGCCTTTATAGAACTTGAACAGCGCTACCGCACGGCCAACATCAAACTAGACATTGCTGCTTGTGGCACGACGGGCTATGGCGAGGCTCTTTTTGCTCAGGCCTTCCATGCCGACACCCATACCGTAGAGACAGTGGCACACAGCACTGCTGCCACTAAGTATTTGCCCGATGCCAGCTTCGTCTTAGATATTGGTGGCCAAGACATGAAGGCCATCTGGCTTGACGGTGGAGTTATTACCGACATCATGGTAAATGAGGCCTGCTCCAGTGGCTGTGGGTCCTTCCTTGAGGGTTTTGCCTCAAGCCTGGGCATTGAAGTGGAAGACATAGCAAAAGCAGCCATTCGATCAAAGAGCCCGGCGGTTTTGGGAAGCCGCTGCACAGTGTTCATGAACAGCTCTATTGTGTCTGAACAAAGGCGAGGTAAAACCCCTGACGACATAATGGCGGGTCTGGCACGCTCTATTATCGAAAACGTCTTTACCAAGGTTATTCGCGTTGCTAACACCGATACCTTGGGTAAAAAGATCGTTGTTCAGGGCGGTACCTTTAAAAACGATGCGGTCTTGCGCGCCTTAGAGCAATACCTGGGTCACTCGGTTACCCGTGCGCCCTACCCGGGCTTGATGGGAGCCATTGGCGCAGCTCTTGTTGCCAAAAGGCAGGCTCAGGCAAAGGGTAACCCTCCTTCTCGCTTTATCGGGCTGACTGCCATGCAAGACTTCTCCTACGAACGCACGGCTAATGTGCCCTGTCCCTTCTGCGGCAACCACTGCAACCGCACCCTTATACGCTTTTCCGATGGCGGTACCTATGTCACGGGAAATCGCTGCGAGCGCGGTGAAGTAGTAGGAGACCCCAAGGACCAAAAGGTACGCGAGCAGCTTAAAACAAAGAACGTGCAAAAAGAGGACGCGCTGAATCTCTTTGACTTTCGAGAGCGACTTCTCTTTGAAGAGCTTGAGGTAAAGCCTCTTGCTCCCCCACGAAATGAAAGCATTGGCCTTCCCCGCGTGCTTGCCCTCTGGGACAATCTGCCCTTTTGGCGCAGTCTGTTTAGCAGCCTCGGCTTTGAGGTAAAGATATCTGAGCCCTCCTCTCATGCTTTGTATGAAAGCGGGCTAGTCAATGTCACCTCTGATACCGTTTGCTTTCCCGCCAAATTAGTTCATGGCCATCTGCGCAGCTTGGCTAAAGAGGGTGTTGATCGCATCTTTATGCCCATCATCACCACTGTTCCCAGCGAAAACCTACACGAAACCAGCCAGTGGATGTGTGCGGTAGTGAAGGGCTACCCCTATGTGGTACAAAATTCAGACAATCCTAAGCGACGTTGGGACATCCCCTTTGACGCACCCCTCTTTCACTGGTATACCGATGCCGACCGTATAGCCCAGCTCAGCAAATACCTCTACGAAAGCTTTGGCTTTGAGGAAGCGGTGGTTCATGCCGCTATTGCCGCAGGCGATAAAGCCCAAGAGCGCTTCCGTACCCGCCTACTTGATCGAGGAGCAGAGGTAATCCAGCAGTGTCGTCAGCAAAACAGCTACGCAATTGTACTGGCAAGCCGTCCTTACCATAACGATCCTCTCATAAATCACGATATCCCTCGGCTCTTATGTCGACAGGGGCATGCCGTACTGCCACCCGATGCTGTACCAAATGCCTGTGAGGTGGATCTTTCAAACAGCCGCCTTGACATTGTGAATAATTTCCATGCCCGCATGCTTAGTTGCGCCGTACTCGCCGCCCAAGACCCCGCACTAGAACTGATTCAGCTCGTAAGTTTTGGCTGCGGACACGATGCCTATCTTTCCGATGAAATCGTGCGCCTGATGCATGAGGTCTCACAGGGCCACAAAACTCCGCTGGTCTTAAAGATGGACGAAAGTGATGCCACCGGACCCCTGCGTATTCGTATTCGCTCCTTTGTAGAAACGGTCGATGCACGTCGCGCCGCCCAAAAACTGCCCGAAAGCCTTGAGATACCGGAAGCAGACCCAAAGAAACAAAAGGTTTCTTGCCCCGCAGATCAGCCTGCAGAACACAAAAAGACAGCGAACCTTAAGCAAGACAGTCTTTCTGCGCCGCTCTCTGACCCCTACCCTACAAAGTTCACCAAGAAAGATCGTAAAGAAAAGATCATCTTAGTGCCAAACACCTCGCATGCCTTTGCGCGCCTAATGAGTGCCACCTTTAGCCGACAGGGTGTGCGAGCCGAAGCCCTACCCCTTGGAGGCGAAGAGGCAATACGTCTGGGCAAGAAGTACGTTCATAACGACATTTGCTTCCCTGCCCAAATGACCATCGGCGAATCCATTGCCGCTCTTAAAAGCGGTCGCTATGACGATGCTGAAGTTGCCATTGCCACCGGCAAATACATTGGAGACTGTCGACTGACCCACTACAGTGCCCTTTTGCGCAAGGCCTTAGATGATGCCGGCTATCCCCAGGTGCCCATTGTCACTAATGATGATGTTGACGAGCATCACATCCACCCAGGCTTTAAGATGAGTTTTACAACAGCCCTTCGCACCGCCATCGGCCTGCCTATGATAGATGCGCTGGAAGCACTTCTTCGCCGCATGCGCCCCTACGAGCTTGAAGAAGGAAGCGCTAATGCTGCCTTTGAAAAGGCTCTTGATGCGGTGATGGATGGTTTTGAACAGCATGGTATCCGAGGGGCTATTCGAGGTTTTCGGAAAGCTATACAAATAATGAACCAGGTGCGCTACAACCGTTCAGAACCCCGACCCACAGTATTGATTGTGGGTGAATACCTCCTGAATTTCCACCCCGGAGCTAACCGCCATATAGAAGATTACCTGGAAGAAAACGGCTTGGAAGTTATCGAGGCACGTATGACCGATGTCATACGCAAAACCTACTTCTATAAAAATGCCCAGGTACGCGAATATAAGGTAGATATTCCGCTTGGCGAAGCTTTGTGGTATGCCCTGGCCAATAAGGTCTTTGAGATCTCACACGACATCACCGATCGCATAGCGAAAAAACACCCCCTCTATGAAGCCCCTACTCGCATGCCTGAGCTGGTGCAAGATAGCGACCCTATTATTCACCACACCTTCGATGCTGGTGAGGGAGTGCTCATTCCCGCTGAAATACTGCACCATGCCAAGCACGGTTGTCGGGCCTTTGTGATTTTGCAACCCTTTGGCTGTCTACCCAACCATGTAGTAGGACGCGGCATTGCCAAAAGACTAAAAGAAATGCACCCCGATGCGCAGATTCTCTCCCTTGACTATGACCCCGACGTCAGCTTTGCCAACATAGAAAACCGGCTTCAGATGCTCATCATGAACAGCAAGGCACAAAACAAGAAGGACTAAGGCGCCACCCCTTACCTAAAACCGATCATTCTAAGAATGGCAAATGAGGGCATCCCGCAGGAGAAAATTCTGCCTTGCCTAGAGGCAAGGCCTCGATTTAGAGCCCTGTCCCGATACAGCGAAACTTAAGCCTAGGCCATAAGCTTAGCGATGCGCTCCATAGCTGCAACGGTATTTTCTGCATCACCAAAGGCAGTGAGACGCACATAACCCTCACCCGAGGGGCCAAAGCCAGCACCCGGCGTGGTAATGATGTTCGCCTTTTCAAGCAGAGTGTCGAAAAACTCCCAAGAACTTTGGCCTTCGGGGGTCTTACACCAGGCATAAGGGCTGTTTACCGCACCGTAGACCGTAAAACCAGCTGCCTCCATACCTTCCTTAATAACACGAGCATTGCGCTGATAATAGGCTAAGGTCTCAGCAATTTGCTTGGCCCCTTCTGGGGTATAAACAGCAGCAGCACCCCGCTGGATAACATAGGAAGCACCGTTAAATTTGGTGGTTTGTCTGCGGTTCCACAGCGCATTGAGACTTTGACCCTCGCGCACAAGGTCCTTTGGCACCACCGTATAGCCACAACGTGCGCCCGTAAAACCTGCCGTTTTTGAGAAAGAGCGGAACTCTATAGCGCAGGTTTTTGCCCCCTCCACCTCAAAGATGGAATGTGGTACCCCCTCATCAACAATAAAACGCTCGTAAGCCGCATCAAACATAATGATGGCATCATTGGCATTAGCATAGTCCACCCAGGCTTTAAGCTGCTCTTTGTTTAGGACTGTACCAGTGGGGTTGTTGGGGCTACACAGATAGATGACATCCACTTTTTCTTCAGGAATCTTTGGACAAAAATTATTCTCGGCCGTAGTGGGCATGTAGTGAATATTTGTCCAGCCCTGTTTTTCTTCATCATAGTAGCCAGCACGACCAGCCATGGCATTGGTGTCAACATAGACCGGATACACCGGATCGCATACGGCAATTTTGTTTTCGATAGCAAGGATGTCGCCAATGTTTCCGCAGTCAGACTTCGCCCCATCAGAAACAAAGATCTCGTCAACCGCAATATCAACACCACGCGCTACATAGTCGTTTTCACGAATGGCCTCGCGCAGAAAATCATAGCCCTGCTCAGGACCATAACCATAGAAGCTCTCAAGCCGGGACAGGTCGTCCACTGCCTTGTGCATAGCCTCAATGACCGCAGGCACCAAAGGACGGGTTACGTCACCTATACCCATCTTGATAAGCGAGGCCTCAGGATGGGCCTGTGCATAGACTTCAGTGCGCCGTGCAATTTCTGAAAAGAGGTAACTACCGGGCAATTTTTGATAGTTTGCATTCACCTTTGCCATGAGGGTCTACTCCTTTTTTTTCAACCGAAGTTCTCCGTATTTGGGCAAGCTTCCATCAAACGCGAGGAGGGCTGAGACACAAGCCCCATCCTTGCCATTGTTTTTACCGGGGCTTATTTTAGCGAATCTTTTAACCTCTATGTTTCTCAGAAGTATCAAGCCCAAAAAGCCCAGCAAGAGCGCAGCAGGCCGAGACGAAGAGGTAGGTATGGAGTTCTTCTTGAGGCGATATGAGTAGAGCATTTTGTCTTATAAGCCGCATTTTGAGAGCTCCTTTGCAAGATTCCCTAAGCTTTGAGGCTTGCGTGCTCAGCGCACCCAAACAAAAAGCCCCGGCCAAATGGCCGAGGCTTTTTCGGAGTGCCCATCCGGGAAATGTTTTCGGGCCGAAGCGTCTTGCGGGCTTACTTGTACAAGCTAAGCATTGGCTCCTACTGCACGAAGCTGCAGTTCATACCAAGCCTTTCTGGTACGAGAGGTTTCTAACACAGCCGCATCGGCATCTGTGTTCGACTGTTCCAGCTCTTCAATCTTTTGCGTAATAGCCGCAAGCTTTTTACGAGTATCCTCAACGTCAATATCTTTGACATCGCGACCCATACGGGCGAGCACAGCCAGGTGATCGCCAAAGGTCTGCGCAAAGCCGCCATAGGTCACAAAGTACCTTTTTTCCTTGCCGTCAGGATCAAGCCACAAGGTTAAAACGCCTGGGCGATTGGTGGTCACCAGCATCTCATGGCCGTACATCACACCATATTGACCCTCGCTGCCCGGCACCTGAGCGTAGTCGATCTCACCCGAGAACAACTCGCGCGTTGGGATGGCCACTGTGCAGCGGAGTTTAGGCATTCGCTTCTTCCTTCTTCATCTGCTCATAGGCTTCATACACGTCGTCAATAGAACCCTTCATGCGGAAGCACTGTTCGGGGATCTCGTCGCACTCGCCATCCAAAATGGCAGCAAAGGAGCGCACGGTATCTTCCATCTTAACGTATTTGCCTTCCAAGCCAGTAAACTGAGTAGCCACGTGGAAGCACTGGCCAAAGAACTGCTGGGCTTTACGAGCACGGTTAACCGTAAGCTTCTGCTCTTCAGAAAGCTCGTCCATACCCAAAATAGCAATGATATCTTGCAGATCCTTGTAGTTCTGCAAAAGCTGCTGGATACCAGTTGCTACCCGATAGTGCTCCTCACCTACAATGGCAGGCTCAAGAGCGCGGCTTGTGGACTCAAGCGGGTCTACAGCCGGATAGATACCCAGCTCGGCAATGGAACGGGATAAAACCGTCTTAGCGTCAAGGTGGGTAAAGGTAGTTGCTGGTGCCGGGTCGGTCAAGTCGTCAGCAGGTACGTATACCGCCTGCACCGAAGTAATGGAACCCGATGCTGTAGAGGTAATGCGCTCCTGCAAGTCACCCATCTCGGTTGCGAGGGTGGGCTGATAACCCACAGCCGAAGGCATGCGGCCTAGCAAAGCCGACACCTCTG
>CAYSMG010000039.1:6516-7863 GCA_964432045.1 uncultured Eggerthellaceae bacterium | reverse complement strand
TTGCGCTCGGCGCACTCCATCGAAGCTACGGGGCACGTCTCGGTTTTCGATGTCACAACAAACCCCTTCGGCACCTCTGCAACCGCATCGCGATGGCTCATCCACACGGTCTGCTCGACTGGCGTATCGCCGAACAGCGCGCTTTTGCCCTCGTCGCAGCGCTCAAGCGGCGCCGGTCCGTACTCGCCCTTCTCGGTATGGCCCACCGTTCCACCGAGTGTCACCGCCATGATCTGCTGACCGTAGCAGAATCCCAGCACGGGAATACCCAGGTCAAACACGGCGGGATCTATCGACGGCGCATCGTCCGCATACACGCTTGCCGGACCTCCCGACAAAATAATGGCCGAAGGGGAGAGAGCTTGCAGCTCTTCAGCCGTGGTGTCGCAGGGAATAATTTCTGAATACACATGCAGATCACGCACACGCCGGGCAATAAGCTGCCCGTACTGAGCGCCAAAGTCTACAACGACAACTTTTTGTGTAGGGGTGGTAGCGGCCACAGAACGACTCCTTTTGTCAGAAAAATACCTAGGCGACAGTGTACCAATAAGCTCACGTGGGGTTATATAAGCTTGTTGTTTTCTTTTTAGCACTCGAGAGCAAAACACAGCATCAAGGCTAGCTGATATATAATCGTTCACCGTGTTTAAGGGGTGCTTTGATCTGCGCAAAGTAAGCCCTTTTCATTAACAGACTTCGCATCGCTTAGATACTTCTTAGGTATTTATATGAAAAGCGATGAGGAGCGCCTAGGCTGCAAGGCTTGGCGTAAAGGAAAGGAACTTATCTTATATGGATATCGTCGAAGCCCTCAAGGCGTGTCTGTTTGGCATCGTCGAGGGCATTACCGAATGGCTGCCCATTTCCTCTACCGGCCATATGATGCTTCTCGAGGCCTTTTTGCCGCTTGATGTGTCTGAATCTTTCTACAGCACTTTTTTGGTGGTTATCCAACTGGGTGCCATTATGGCGGTAATCGTACTCTTCTTCCATAAGCTCAATCCCTTTTCACGGCGCAAAACCGAAAGACAGAAGCGCAACACCTGGAGCATTTGGGCAAAGGTTGTGGTGGGCACTATCCCTGCGGCCATCGTTGGGCTTTTGCTTGATGACTGGGTAGAAGAAAACATCATGACCAATGAAGATATGTCGGCTACGGTAGTGGCATTGGCACTTATTGTCTACGGCATTATCTTTATCGTAATCGAATGGCGAAACCGCAGACTCATTGCCGAAGCGACACCACGCGGCAAGCATGCACGCATTCCTGCGGCGGCCGGTCAGTCTCAATATGGTGACTATGCTGCACAGATGCAAGATCCCGGCCATGCGCGGGGCTTCAGC
>CAYSMG010000039.1:0-6416 GCA_964432045.1 uncultured Eggerthellaceae bacterium | reverse complement strand
CAAGCAAGCGCTGCCTGTCTATGAATCGGTCGACCCCGATGCTGATACCGAATACGATGCTTCAAGTGCCATTGCCAAGGTGAATACCTTCGAGCAGATGTCTTTTAAGAAAGCCTTCATTATTGGCATCTTTCAGGCCCTTGCCATTGTTCCGGGAACTTCGCGCTCGGGCTCTATCATCATCGGTTCTATGCTGGTAGGCACCTCCCGTACTGTTGCAACCGAGTTTGCCTTTTTCTTAGCCATCCCCATCATGTTTGGCTGGAGTCTTCTGAAATTTCTTCGACACGGCCTGTCCTACACCTCTACCGAGTGGATGGTTTTTGTCGTTGGCCTGGTGGTTGCCTTTATGGTTTCCCTTGTGGCTATAAAGTTTTTGGTGGGCTATGTTAAAAAGCATGATTTTACTGCCTTTGGTATCTATCGCATCATTGTAGGTGCGGTGGTGCTGGGCTATTTCCTGCTTGTCTCGGTCTAGTTGTTTTCTCTTTGCTATCATTGCCTCACACGAGTTGGTCTAGACGCTGTTTGAGGCGCAAGGTGGCTTTCTGCGAAACGCACTGTTTAAGGGGTGTGCTGCTGAAAGAACGCACTGCTGAAAGAACACGCTACTTAGAGAACACGCTGCTTGAAGAGCGCTCTGCTCAAAGAACACGCGCTTAAAAAGCACACCGTTAAACGAGCGTGCTGCTAAAACTATCTCAGGTACAGATGAGACTCGTAAGTTTAAGCTGCCTTTTGGCCTAGTTGCTCGTTACCGCTTGCGATACAAGAGAGGAACTGCGATGTCTGAAGCAAGCACTGTGCTCGACAAAATACAAGAGCACCGCGCAAAGATCGACGAACTTGATTATCAGATTGTCACGCTGCTAAACAAGCGCGCCGGACATGCGCTTGTGATTCGTGGCCTAAAGCCCGAAGCAAGGATGGGCCTTTATGACCCAAAGCGTGAGGAAGAGATCTTCGAGCGCATTGATAGTTACAACGAGGGTCCCTTATACAACGAAAATCTGCGCGAGATTTACGCAAGCATTCTGAAGATAATGAAGGAGACCCCCTCGGTATGAGTGAACAATTAGCAAGCAAACTACCCGATTACGGAACGCGAAGTGATGAGATAACTATCTTTGCGGGTCCTTGCTCGGTGGAAAGCGTCGAACAGTTCGAAGAAGTGGCCAGCTGTATTGCTGATCTGGGTCTTACCTGGATTCGTGGCGGTGCCTTTAAGCCGCGCACCAATCCCCATAGCTTCCAGGGTCTTGGTGAAGAGGCCCTAAAAATAATGGCTTCAGCAGGTGAGAAATACGGACTTAAGACACTCACCGAGGTAATGGATTCTGCTCATTGCGAAATGGTGCATTCCTATGTTGATGGACTGCAGGTTGGTGCCCGCAACTTCCAGAACTTCAGCCTTCTGAAAAATATTGGTCAGGTAACGCGTGATTCACACAAGATGGTCTTGTATAAGCGCGGTTTTGCGGGGACTATTGCCGAATGGCTTGCGGCCTGTGACTATATCACCGCCGAGGGTAACGATAATGTAGTTCTGTGCGAACGAGGCATTCGTACCTTCGAAACTGCTACGCGTTTTACGCTGGATATTTCGGCAGTTCCGGTGGTGCACAAGCAAAGTCTTTATCCAGTTTGCGTGGACGTTTCGCATCCTGCTGGTGTACGCGATTTGGTGCCCTCTCTGGCAAAGGCCGCAGTTGCAGTGGGCTGCGATTCCATCATGATTGAGGTGCATCCCAACCCGCCAAAGGCGCTTTCGGACGGACCTCAGCAGCTTACTCCGGCTCAGTTTAGCGATTTAGTGGCTCAGCTGCGTGATATTGCGGCGGTCTTTGGCAAAAAGATTGTCTAGCGTATATTGAGCAATGCTGATTTGATAAGCGCTTATTCAGAAAGAGCTGGCGAGCAAAGCTTAATCAAGCAAAGCCCGATCGAGCAAAGCCCGATCAAGCAAGTGTCGATCGGGCAAAGGCTGATCAAGCGATGCTGATCAAAAAGGAGCTGACTTAGTAGGTGCCAAGCAGGCTTATTTTCCTAAAATCTGAGGGATTAGCCAGCAAAACGCTACCAACCTTTCAGCTGTAATGGGTATGAGACCTTAGCTCTATACCTTTGTAAGGGTTTATGGCGCGCTGTTTACAGCCCTGTGCTGTTATGGCGCGTCTTTTTGTGTCGATGTATAAAAAGAAAGCGAGACGCGTACATGTCTATAGATCTTGCAACATTGAATGCCCCTCAGCGCGAGGCAGTCGAATGTACCGAGGGTCCGCTTTTGGTACTTGCAGGTGCTGGGTCGGGCAAGACACGCGTGCTTACTTATCGCATTGCTCACCTAATAGATGATCTAGGGGTGGCTCCCTGGGAGATATTAGCCATTACCTTTACCAATAAGGCTGCTGCTGAGATGCGCGAACGCCTGCAAAACCTAATAGGTCCTAAGGCGCAAGGCATGTGGGTATCTACCTTCCATAGTATGTGTGTGCGTATTCTGCGAGCTTCGGCCGAAAAGATGGGCTTCACCCGAGATTTCACTATCTATGATACCGACGACCAAAAACGCCTGTATAAAGAAGTTATGGCCGAGCTCGACATTGACCAGAAGTTCTTTCCCATAAAAGCCCTGATGAGCCGCATTTCTATCGCCAAGAACGAGCTTGTGGTGCCGGCGGTCTTTGAAAAGCAGGTAAAAGATCCGGTAGGCAAGGTAGCCGCGCGGGTGTATACCCGCCTCCAAGAGCGCTTGCGCGCATCCAATGCCTTCGATTTTGACGACCTTTTGCTCTACACCTATCTTTTGCTGAAAAATCATAAGGATGTACTTGAGGCCTACCAAGAACGTTTTCGCTACCTCATGGTGGACGAGTATCAAGACACCAATCATGCTCAGTATGTAATATCTAAGCTTTTGGCGGCTAAGCATCAAAACATTATGGTAGTTGGCGATGATGATCAGTCTATTTATAGCTGGCGCGGGGCCGATATCCGTAACATCCTCGACTTTGAAAACGACTATCCCAATGCGCACACGGTAAAGCTCGAGCAGAATTATCGCAGTGTAGGAAATGTCTTGGCGGCGGCTAATGCGCTTATTTCAAACAATCAGAATCGTAAGGCCAAAAAACTTTTTACCGATGCCGAGGCAGGCGAGAAAATCCAGGTCTATTACGCCGCCGATGAACGAGATGAGGGCCGCTGGATAGCTGCCGAGGTGGAAAAGCAGCACCAGGCAGGGATTTCCTATAACCAGATTGCGGTGTTCTACCGCACCAATGCTCAAAGTCGCATGCTTGAAGACATGCTGCTTCGCGCCGGGGTGCCCTATCGCATCATTGGGGGCACGCGCTTTTTTGATCGAGCAGAAATTCGCGATGTCATGGCCTATCTTACCTTGGTGGTAAATCCCACCGATGATATTGCGGCCAAGCGGGTGATAAACGTGCCGCGTCGCGGTATTGGGAAAACCACCATAGAGTACGTGGAAAAACAAGCACTTGATTTAGGTGTCTCCTTTTTGGAGGCAGCCGAGGTGGCTCTTCTTGATGCCGATTTGCGTACCTCTGCCCGACAGGCGCTCAGTGGGTTTTTGAGCCTACTGAGTGAGGCGCGCAGATATGAGGGCGAGTTATATCAGGTAGTACGGACCATTATTGATAAAAGCGGCCTGATCTCTGCCTTGCAGCTTGAAGGGACTGACGAAGCCCGCGCGCGCATTGAAAATATCCAAGAATTTCTTACGGTTGTGAACGAATTTATCGAGACTCACACCAGCGACGAGGCACTTTTTGCTGCTCCGCTTGAAGAAAGGACAGAGACGGAAAACAGTGCCGAGATATCTTCTACATCAAACGACGCACCCCCAACAAGAGTTTTGCAGGGTAACTCTTTGGCTGACTTCATCGAATGGGTACGCCTGCGCACCGATTTGGACACCGTGGATGCCGATGGCAAGGCTATAACCCTTATGACAGTGCATGCCTCAAAGGGCCTCGAGTTCAATTGCGTGTTTGTTGCTGGTATGGAAGAAACCCTTTTTCCTCATGCCGGCAGAGCAAACGATGCTCAAAGCATTGAGGAAGAGCGCAGATTGGCCTATGTCGCTATCACTCGAGCTCGTAAAAAACTCTATCTTAGCTGTGCTTCTCGGCGCCACATCTTTGGGGAAACTACGGCGAATCCTGTTTCGCGCTTTATACATGAAATACCGAGCGATCTGCGTCTAGCTTCCGGGGTAGGATCTGTTGGCTTTAGTGGTACCGGCTGGGAAAAACGCGGAAGTCGTCGTGGTATCTCTGGTTCAGGTTCTGAGGCGGGTGATGGGCGAGTCTTCGGTCGTTCAAGCGCTTCTGGTTCAAACAGCTCCGATTCCTCGCGTCGTCGTGCCGCTGCTTCGCGTGATATCGGCCAGAAATCTGCTGCTCAACTCACCTTCAGCTCGGGTGACCTTGTGGATCATAAAACCTTTGGTCGTGGGGTGGTAACAAAGGTTGACGGTGATGTTTTATACATTAAATTTGGCCGAACAGGGGAGACTAAAAAGCTGCTAAAAAACTACGCACCTCTTGTCAAACTGAGCTAATAATCCTTAAGTTTAACTCTTTGACTACTAAGCAGTGACGCCTTTTGTGGAGGGTGCAGAGGGGCTTGCTTGCGTCTCTGGCTGATCTTCAGCACGACCAGCATCAACCATGGCGAGAAGTTCTTGCTGGTTATGGATATCAAGCTTGCGGTAAATATGGCTAATGTGGGTCTTTGCCGTGCTCTTTGAGATGCACAGTTTATCTTGGATATACGCGGCGTTATAGCCCTTGGCCAAGAAAAACATTACCTCGGTTTCACGGCGTGACAGTAAGTAGCGGTTGGCAATTTCTTCACATTGGGAACGGAAACGTCCACGTACCTTTGCCCGGGCGGCATCGCTTTCCTTGTCGGTCGGAAGGCCCACCGAACTTGCTTCATTGCTTTCTATGTGCTGATGCTCCCATGAAAGCGCTTGGGGCTCTCCTGCTATAGAGGCACCCTGCGCTAAGGTGAAGTAGGGGTCTTGGGCCATAGCAAGGTTAAGTCCTGCACTCCAGGCAGGTACGCCGGGCGTCTTTAAGACCGACTGTCCCTGATTGATCTGTCCCTGCACTTCGCCAAGATCACTATTTTTGCCTGCGGCTTCGGGCACAATAAAACGTTTTAAATCGTGAATACGAGGAAGAAGTGAGATGCCTACAAGCAAGATCATCAGCAGTATTACTTCTAATGACCCTGAGCCATAGGGAAGCATATCAAAGACCCAAGGATTTTCTACGGAATAGGTTCCAATAAGCGTTCCAAGGGATATCGCGACAGATCCTATGCCGAACACACAAATAGGTGAGAGTCTGAACTCCTGCGAAAGCTGCCCTAAAAAGATCCATAGAAGCGATTCTAGGCACAGATAACCGGTAAGCATCAGTAGGGAAGGGAGAACTGCAGGGTCCTCCGCAAGCCAAGGAATAAACAAAAGTGTGAGGGCAATGATGGGAATCAGCGGTCTAAAAAGGAAGTCCCAACGATAGTGTTTATCTGTTGAAAAAGATAAAACTACGAGTACTATAGCCGCCGTTCCTCCTGCAAATAAGGCTATGAGCTGTACAGTGGGATTGCTTGAGGGTAAAACAGTGTTCAGGCTCAGGTCTTTAAGTGCCCCCAAAACAATGCCAAAAAGTAAGAGGGGGGGACTAAAGAACAGCATGAATTTCACTTTTTTAATTGGCAAGGCTGAAAAGATGGGCACTTCGTGACGAGAAGAGTAGCTCGTAGGAGTTAAACGCCAAAGTAAGGGAAGTTCGAAAACAGGAAAAAGAGAGGCTAAAATACCGCAGCTCGGCCAGGGGAGAATGTGAATGATAAGAGAATACAAAAGGGTAGCAATAACAATAGCTACTGATGTATTAAGCACAATTGAAGCGGTGTTATAACGAGAGAAGGCAGTTCCCCACAAGACGGCCAACAAAGCGCAGCCGCAGCCAACGACGATACCGCTTAATAGCGCAGGGAGGGGTCCAGCATTAAAGAATCCCGAGGCAATAGAAGCCAGCGAACCCAAGACGCATACCACACCCGATAGAATCAAAACATTGCGGGAGGTGTAAAACTTCAAAAACTTTTGGTCGGTTATATACAAGAAGAGGCCCGCTGCGGCAAAGACTAAAAGAGTCGTAAGGAAAAAAGGAGTACCGAAATAGGATGTATCACTACTTGTTCCGTATAAAACTTGTGGGCTGAATAGGATGCAAAAAGTCCAAGTAAGGTGAATCCCAAATCCAAAAGCAAGAGATCCAAGTTCTCCTTGAGATTCATGCTCGTGACCGTTATCAACGGTAATGCTGATGCGCGGAAAGAAAACCGCCATTAAACCTCCTAAAATCATTCTT
>CAYSMG010000038.1:0-8123 GCA_964432045.1 uncultured Eggerthellaceae bacterium | reverse complement strand
CACTGCCGCAACAAGCTTTGCGATATCTACCACCACAAAAGGAGCAATGCCTGCAATAAAGGCGGCAAGAGGATCAAGTCCGGCAACAAGTGTAAGCTGCACCCAGCCGCACACATAAGACACCAGCAAATAGCCTAAACAGGCAGCAAATTCGCGCAGCCACAAAAGCCACTGTGTGCCTTTGGATTTGTGCTCGGCAGATCTTTTCTCCAGCTTTTTACCCGGCAAAACCCGAAGCAGGGCCAAGGCGACAAGGGCACCCAAAAGAAAGCCCCACAGAAAACCACCGCTTGACCCGGCCAGCATACCCAAGCCACCACGCATGCCAGAAAAGACCGGTACCCCTACCGCACCCAAAAGCAGGTAGGCCCCCACTGCCGCCAGGCACTCACCGGGACTCAAAACCAAAATGGCAAAGGCCAATACAAAGGTTTGCAGCGTAAAGGGCACGGGCCCCAAAGGAATGGACACCCAGGCCGATACCGCAAGTAAGGCCACCGTCAACCCCACGAAGGCCACTTTTAAACTGCGAGAATTTCTTTGCATTAGTACTTTGCCTCCAATACTCCCGTCTCCAGCTTATGCAGACGGCGGCGTTCCACCAAAATAAATATCGCTGCAGTAAAGATAGCCAAAAAGTCTGCCACGGGTACCGCAAAATACAGGGCATCAAGGCCGGTGTACTGCGGAAACCAAAGAGGAAGTAAGTTTGGCAGCGTCAAATACATGGGGATAAGAAAAAGAATTTGGCGAGTAAGAGATAAAAAGATCGACTTAATAGGCTGTCCGGTTGCTTGGAAATAATTCGATACCACAATTTGGAAACCCACAAAAGGCAGCATGAACAGCTGAATTTGCAGAGCAAAGATGGTAAAGTCGCGCAGTTCGGTATCAGTAATACCAAACATCCCGACAATTTGTTCAGGGAATATATGTACCAAGGCCCAAGAGAAGACCGCAATGGCTGTAGCCCCAATAACGCCATCCCACAAGGTAGTTCTCACTCGTTTAAACAGACGCGCGCCATAGTTGTAACCCTCGAGCGGCTGAATGGCAACAGCAACACCAACAAGCGGCAAAATGGTAAACATAGCAATGCGACTCACCACACCGATGGATGCCTTTGCTCCCTCGGCCCCAATAAGCGACTGTGCACCATAGATATTCAAAAGGTTGTTCAGCACAAGGTTCACCACCGCCATGCCCATCTGCATGACAAAACTGGCGAGGCCCAGGGTAAGGATGCGGCGAATTACGTCGAAGTCGGGGCGCATTTCTCGCAACTTCAGCTTGATGGGACAGCTCTTTGTCACCAGGAAGTACCACAGCACACAAACACAAGATGCCACCTGACCACAGATGGTGGCCAGCGCGCTTCCCCGCACGCCCCAGCCAAACACCATAACGAAAAGATAGTTGAATAAGGTACAGCACACCGCACCTATTACCATGGTGAGCAAGGCACGAGTCGGCGCGCCGGCGGTGCGGATGAAGTTATTAACGCCAGCACCTATGATTTGAAAGATAAAGCCCAGACCAAGCGTTTGAATGAATATGTGCGAGTAGTCCCAGTCGAGTTCGGTCGCGCCCGAAATAGTAAGCACAGCACCCATAAAGAGGGGTGTTTGTGTGAGAATAAAAACAATTAAGGCAATGACGATGGCAAGGGTGACGGTATTTCCCAAACACCGTTGAGCGGCTAAACGATCGCCCTCGCCCATACGCAGAGCCGCTAAAGCATTGCCGCCATTGCCCACCAACATCGCCAAAGCCATGAACAAAGTCATAATTGGCATGGCTGTTGTTGCTGTTGAGAGGCCAATTTCTCCAACTGCCCAACCCAAAAAGATAGAGTCGATAAGGTTATACGCCCCATTGACTAACATACCCAAGATGGAAGGAATAGCAAACTCCACAATAAGCTTGGGGATTGAGGTGCTTCCCAGGCGATCAACCTTGTCGCCGCCCTGGCGCACTCCATGGGGGCTGCCTGTTTCTGTGGGATGAGCGCTTTGTGCATTCTTGTGGTCTGTCATGGCCTCTGTCTTTCAGTTTCTCAATGCGCACAGGTTCTATCGAGTGTCATCTTAGAATAAACAGACCTTGCCCGGCTCTATCGTACTAAACGGCAAAACGCCCGAATAAACAACAAAAGCGCATTGCTGCTTATATAAGATGCTTGTTTCGACTGTTTATCTCAGGGTTCACCCTGTCAAGAGCCTGGCCGTAAGCCTTTAGCAAGGGCGAATATGAGCCTCACCGGAGGAAACCGCACAGATGCGCTGATCCTCATCTTCAAGCAGTAGGCGACCCTCAGTATCAATGCCACACACCACACCCGATGCTAGGACACTCCCCCTGCGATCAAGGACCTGCACTGCATGTCCCTGCAAGGCTGATACCTGCTGATACCTCTCTTTTAAAGGAGCAAAGCCTTCAACCTGCCACGATTCATAAAGCGGCCAGAAAGCATCGAGTACCGCCTGAAGCACCATATCAAGTATGTCAGTGTCCTTGGTCGCGCCGCATTGTAGGCGCTTATGACACACTTGAGGTATCGCATCAAGCACATCAATGCCCTCGGAGCAAAAAGCAGGCAGGTCTTCCAAATAGGCCGGAATATTTCTGCCCACCAAGCTTATTTCTTCTGCTTCTTTCGGGCGCAAAACATTAATGCCCACACCCACGCAGAGAGCTCCCTGGTATACCTCGGAGGAAATGCCGCAGAGCTTTCGAAAGACCTTCTGCAACTTATCTACAGCAGCTTCGCCCAAGACCACATCATTGGGCCATTTCAACAGAAGCGAAGAGGCCACCGAAGGTTCAAGCAAAGAAGAGAGCCCTTCGCGCACTGCCATACCCACAAGAAGCGGCAAGGTGCTCCAGTGCTGCATTGAATTAGCAGGGCGCAGAAGCATGCTGAAATACAGACCGCCCAAGGGGCTTTCCCATAAGCGCCCATCGCGCCCATAGCCGCCGCTTTGTTTGCGCGCACAGACTACCAGGTTGGCAGTCTCCCCTGCTTCAATGGCACGTTTTACCAGATCGTTAGTAGAACTTACTTCATCGTAGCTAAGAACTTGCATGTCTTCGCCGCCTGTTTTTCCAAAACTACTAAGCTGGCGTTTATTATCGCCCGCTCTTCCAAAAACGCTCAATCGGCGCTCTTTGCTGCCTGCCTAGCTGGCTCAAATTTTGACCGATTTTCCCACCCGAACCGAATCGGTGGTAAGCAAGCTGCCGTCGGCAAAGACAAAACGCGGACGCAGCTCCAAAAGGGGCTGGACCACAAAGTCGCGCTCAAGAGCACGGGGATGAGGCAGGCTTAAAACCTCGTTTTCAATGACATAGAGCTGGTAATCGACAATATCAAGATCGCAGGTGCGCGGCCCATTGGGAATATCGCGCACGCGCCCAAGGCTGTTTTCTATGGCCTGAAGATACTTAAGAAGCTCTGCCGGGGGCAGCCCCGTGCGCATGATTATCACCGCATTGATGAAGCTGTCCTGTTCCTCGTAGTAGGCCGGCTCGCTCTCGTAAAAACTGGAGATATCGATAATTTGGGTATCGGGCAGGGTGCACAACATGCTAATCGCCTGGTTAAGAACGGCAATCTTTCCATCGCGCTCTTCCCCGGGATTGGCCACCAGTGCCACATTGCAGCCTATGCTCAAGACCACCTGGGGGCGCAAATCACGCAAAGCCTGGGCTGTTTGCCCCACATTGTGAGTACGCACCACCGATGCACCCAGCTCACACGCCATAAGAGCCTCAGTAGCAGAGGCTTCATCGCGCTGAGTGGGCTTATCTATCTTATAGGCATAGCCAATATAGCTCTTTCGCGAAAGAGCCGCCATGAGCGGGTAGCCCAGATGAGCAAATTCTTGGAAGTTGCGCACCAACTCTAGGGTTTGCTGGGGCGTTTTTCCAAAGCCAGGACCTGGGTCTATGCACAGCCTCTCGGGTGAGATGCCCTCCTTTTCCAAAGAGGTACAACGCTCTTTTAGCCAGTCTGCTACTTCTGTAACCACATCGGTATAGTGGGGTTCATCTTGCATGGTGGCTGGCTCGCCCTGCATATGCATAAGCACCAAGCCGCAGTCGCTTTTGCGCACCAGCTCTAACATGGCAGGGTCGCTAAACCCCGAAACATCATTCACAATGGAGGCCCCAGCCTCAAGACAAGCCTGCGCCACCTGGGCATGGCGCGTATCTATGCTGACACAAAGCCCCTCTTCGGCCAGTTTGCGCACCACTTCAAGCACGCGGGCGCATTCTTCCTCCGGCGCAAGGGGGCTTGCCCCAGGCCGGGTCGATTCACCTCCAACATCGATAATCTGAGCCCCTTCGTCACGCAAACGATGAGCCTGGTCTAAGGCAGCCTCAAAGGTGCTGTACTGGCCCCCGTCCGAAAAGGAATCGGGCGTGAGATTTAAGACGCCCATTAAGACGGGCTTGGTTGCATCAAAGGAAAAGGACCCGCAGCGCCACCTCATTAGCCTTGCTGTCCATCCTGATCCTTATTGGTCTTTTCCTCGGAGGGGTTTTTGCCATCTTCGCTCTTTGCTTGTGGTTCTGCCTGCCCAGCTAGATGCGAAAAACGGCTCTCTAAATCGCTCAGCAAACCCGAGTGGGCCACCGGCGCACCGCCCTGCGGCTGGCCTGATTCACCACCCTGTGGCTGCATCGGCTGCTGCTGTTGCTGCGGCTGAGCTGGCTGCTGCATACCCTGCGGCGCAGACCCCCACGGAGCACCCGTTAAAGCGGGTGGTGGCACCGGTCCTGTGGAGGTTCCTCCAGAAGTGCCGGGGGGCACCTCCCCTGGCTGGATAGCCTGTCCGGGCAAAGGCATCGCCTGCCCCTCTTGGTTCATCTGGTTTTCGCTCCAATTCGGGTCAGCCAGCTGAGCATCGCGAGCACGCGCAGCAGCTTCTTCCTCTTCGCGCTTGGCCAGTATCTCGTCTTCATGATCAAGATAATCGTTCCAGCAATTATCCAAAAGCGCCTGGCAGGCTTCGCCTTCCACGGTTTCACGCTCAAGCAGCACGCTTGCCATTAAATCCATCTGATCATGGCGGCTGTTCAGAATCTCATACGCACGGTCGTGCGCCTCTTTCATGATGCGTGCAACTTCATCATCAATGCGCCTTGCCGTTTCCTCTGAATAATCCTGGCTATTGCCGTAGTCGCGACCTAGGAAGACCTCGCGGTTCGCCTGCCCAAAGACCTGAGCGCCAAGTTCGGTGCTCATGCCGTACTGTGTCACCATGGAGCGGGCCATCTTGGTTGCGCGCTCAAGGTCATTGCTTGCCCCCGTGGTGATATCGTCGCAGAAAATCTCTTCTGCCACACGACCACCCATAAAGACCGCCAGCTGGTCGCGCATCTCGCCCACCGAATTTAAGACCTTGTCTTCGTCGGGGATAGAAAGGGTATACCCCAAGGCACGCCCACGTGAAATGATAGATATCTTGTGTACCGGATCAGCCTGCGGCAAAAGATGTCCCACCAAGGCATGACCGCTTTCGTGGTAGGCGATGGTTCTCTTTGTGCGCTCGTCTAGCACGCGGCCCTTGCGCTCAGGACCGGCAATCACGCGCTCCATCGACTCATTCACTTCGCGCATGGTGATGATCTTTTTGCCCCTGCGCGCGGTAAGCAGAGCACTTTCATTTAAAAGGTTTGCTAAGTCAGCACCGGTAAAGCCCGGAGTAAGCTTTGCAATGGCGCTTAAGTCCACGTCGCTTCCCATGGGCTTGTCTTTAGAATGCACCTGCAAGATTTTCTCGCGGCCCTTAACATCAGGGGTGTCCACCACAATCTGACGGTCAAAACGACCCGGACGCAGCAGAGCTGGGTCCAGCACGTCTGCACGGTTGGTTGCTGCAATAAGCACCACCGAATCGTTGTTTTCGAAGCCATCCATTTCCACCAGAAGCTGGTTCAAGGTTTGTTCGCGCTCGTCATGACCACCGCCTAAACCGGTGCCACGCTGGCGACCCACGGCATCAATTTCGTCGATGAAGATGATGGACGGCGCAGCTTCCTTTGCGTCCTTGAACAAATCACGCACGCGGCTTGCGCCAACGCCTACAAACATTTCCACGAAATCAGAACCCGAAATACTAAAGAAGGGCACCCCGGCCTCGCCCGCTACTGCACGAGCCAGAAGCGTTTTACCAGTACCCGGAGGGCCTACTAACAAACAGCCACGCGGAATCTTTGCGCCCATTGACTGGTACTTCGCCGGATTCGCCAGAAAGTCTTTGATTTCCTTCATTTCCTCAACGGCTTCATCAACACCAGCCACATCGGAAAACTTTACATCAGGACGCTCTTCGGTACTTTTCTTTGCGCGGTTTTTCCCAAAGCTCATCTGCGAATTGTTTGCCTTCATCATCTGCGAGAAGAAGAAGAACAACAAGGCACCAATAAGGAGGATGGGCAGAAGTGAAGACAGGATGCTCACCCAGCCGCTGGGCAGTTCAATCTCATAGGAAATTTCTGGATGCTGAGCCATCAGGCTGTCAAGCGAACCCACGTATATTGAGGTATATCGGTGCTCTGTGCCCAGCTGAGTCACATCAAGCGTTGTAGTAATGACACCAGCTGCCGCTGAAGATGTTTCGCTGTTGTACAGGGTAGCCATGCGGGCGTTTAGTGCACTGAAGGCATCGTTGAAGGCATCGGCAGCCGTGGCACCGGCTGTAATGGCTGGGTAATAACTGCCTGATACCGTGTAATCGCCTGCGCTATATACCACGCTGGTCACGCGGTCTTGCTCTACTGCCTGCACAAACTCTGAAGTAATAAGCGAGTCGGTGGTTTGCTGCGAGCTGACAGTCATTGTAAAGAACTGCTGCGCCACAAAAAATGCAATAAGCACAAACACCACTACTGAGATGATGGTGACTCGCGGGTTTGGTTGGAGGTCTTGGTTTTTCTTTTTTTGCTGTGACATATACCCTCTGACGTTTCCTTTCCGCTGACCCGGTTTTCGGCCCAGGTCAAACCGCGCGCAACTGCCTGCGCTTTCCCCAAAGCTTCGGTATTTAAATCACCGGAGGTAGTTTTTCTTCCGTATAGCGCTCAGGTTTCAAGATCCCAATATAGGGAAGGTTTCGATACCATTCGGCATAATCAAGCCCATAACCAACAATAAACTGATCAGGGCATTCAAAGCCAATATACTTGCAGTCGATTTTTGCCTGCGCGCGCGTCTTTTTACGCAAAAGCGTTGCTACCTCAATCGAGGCCGGATGACGCGAAGCAAGATTTTTAAGCAGGTACTTTAGGGTAAGGCCAGAATCAAGGATATCTTCGGCCACCACCACATGACGACCCTCAATTTCTGAGGTGAGGTCCTTCAGAATACGAACCACGCCAGAGCTTTTTGCACCGTTGCCATAGGAAGAAATGGCCATATAGTCCATCTCAACTGGTAGCTCAATGGCACGAGCAAGGTCTGCCATAAAAATGGCTGCGCCCCGCAAAACCGAAATAAGCACAATGCCTTGGTCTTTAACATGAGCATAGTCGCGCGTGATGGCCTCGCCTATTTCACGCACCCGACGTGCAATTTCTTCCTCGGTAAATAAAACCTGCTCTATATCTTCGTGCACTCTTAGGTCCTAACCCTTTGTGCCTTTTAAGCTTGCCTTTTGTATCTCCGGTGTGCCCAAAGATGCAGGTAAGCTTGCATAGGCAAAATATCGAACCGGATCAGTGTACCATTGCCCTCAAAAAGAAAAGCAGGCAGCAATAAAGCACAAGCCAAGAGCCATTATTTTTACATCTGAAGCTTGAAGAGGCTTGAGAGAGTGAGGCTTGCAAGAGACTTAAGGGCCTGAATTGGGGCGCCCTCCTGCAGCCTTCTTGCCCGAGGATCAGTCCATTCCCTTAGTCAGAGTCGGCAGACCTTCTCTTAGTTGGTAGGCCCCTTGGTTAACAGAGGTCTCTTAGTTAGTAGGTGCAAGATCGGGAAATTCGCGCAGAAGACGACCTACCGGAAGACCAATAACCGTGTCAAGGCTGCCGTCAATGCGCTCAATCAGCTTTGCGCCCTCACCCTGGGCTGCATAGGCTCCTGCCTTGTCGAAGGATTCGCCCTTGCGCAGATACTC
>CAYSMG010000037.1:0-8193 GCA_964432045.1 uncultured Eggerthellaceae bacterium | reverse complement strand
CAGATTGATGGAGCTATGAAATTCCCTCTATAATCAATGTGGCTTGTAATGTTGTTTCATTCATTCTTGATAATAGAGATTCTGGAGGAAATATATTGAACCTCATCATTGTATTGTTTCCAGTTTTACTATTTCTTGCTTTTCTTGAGAATTTCCTTCACCAGCGGAATCTGAAAAGAATCAGATACAGAATCCTTGTAAACGGTACAAGAGGAAAGACCACTACAACATCTCTTATTGCAGCTGCCATGAGAGAAAAGGGAATAAAGACGTATGCAAAAACCACGGGTTCGGATGCTCGGATTATAAAAGAAGACGGAAGCGTGGAAAACCTAAGACGAAGGAGAGGGGTAAGGCTTACTGAGAATATTGCATTTGTGCGTAAAGCAGTAAAAGCAGGGTGCGAGTGCATTGTTGTAGAATGCATGGCATTGCATGAAGAAAATCAAGCTATGATGGCGGAGAAATTCATCAGGCCAACGCATACTATTATAATAAACACCCTTACCGATCACACAGATGCAATGGGAGAGAATAGAGAAAGTGTTGCATGGACGCTTTCCCGCTCGGTGTCAAAGGATACAAAGCTCTACGTAACCGAAGATTTCTATGACTCATTGTCTGTTCGCTCTTTTGAAAAGGTAAAGATCGATCATTTCGAGTGTTCATCTCCTGTCGCAATTGAAGATGAGGATTTTTCATTGGCACTTGCTCTGCTGGAAGATTTCGGAATAAGCAAAGAGGAAGTTATTGCTGCCGCTTCGTCCATTCTTCCAGATATTGGTCTGAGAAGTGCTGTGAATCTCGAAAGCAAAGCTGTTTTCATACCGTCTTTTGCCGTCAATGATAAGGAGAATATGGAGAGGAAGATTGTAAGCGAGTATGAAAAGCATAGAAAGAAGCTTGAAATCATCTTCAATAACAGAGGAGACAGAGAATACAGAATCCTTTATATTGCAGATGTTCTTGTCAGGCAGACTGATAAGATCGACAAGGTATATATAATCGGTGAATACAGGGGAAAGGTCGCTAGATATCTTAGAAGAAAATGCACACTCCCTGTAGTAGTTGCCGATCCCGAGGAAATAAGAAAGGAAATGAATACTTCCGATAATATCTTTCTGGGATTGGGGAATATAAAAGGTGCAGGCGAGCATCTGATAAAACTTTGCATTTAGGTGTTTTTATGCTTCATTCCGCAGTTGCTTTGAGTATCATTCTCGGTTTTGTTTCAGTAGAGTTATTAGGTATTCTGCCCGGTGGAATTGTAAGTGCAGGATATCTTGCATTCTTTCTTGAGCAGCCATACAGGGTTCTTTCTACGCTTGTCCTTGCAATACTGACATGCGGTATTGTTCATCTTCTGCAGTATGTATTGATTATCTACGGACGCAGAAGATTCATGCTTGCAGTGCTTATAAGCATCATTCTGTCTTCTATCATGGAGAATAATCTGATATATGTGACAGGTATCGGGCAGGATTTGAGAGTGATAGGATATATCATACCTGGCCTTATTGCCAATGATATGCTCAAACAGGGGATTTTCAAGACATTGCTTTCCCTGATGATAATCTCTCTGATGATCTTTCTTTTCATCCATTCAGGAGTACTCTTGAGATGAAGAAAACAGAGAAAATAGACATCCCCTATCTTCTGGTCGTTTTTATCATACTGGCTGCTGGTGTGTTGCTGACTCTTCATACACGGCATATGGAAGATAATCCATACAGAGATCTTCAGATAGAAGCTGCAGATAGGATGTTTGAAGCTGAAAGCTATATGAAAAATGAAATCCTGGAGCTTGGTATTGAAATAGAAGCTGAGGATCTGAATCAGACAGGTCTTCTGGGGCCGGAGTTTACGGCACTTACAACCACTCCTGGAGACCCTGTAGCAAAGAGGACAAGTCTGAGTCCTGATTTTGCAGCTTTGCTGGTGCGTTACTATGTTCAGGCAGGATTGAAAAGAGGGGATAATATCGCAATCGGATCTAGCGGATCATTTCCCGGCTTTCTCATTGCCTCCTTGGTAGCAGCTGATGTCATGGGACTTAATGCACGTGTCATCTGCTCCCTTGGATCATCGATGCATGGTGCAACAAGACCCGATTACAACATCTTTGATATCCTCAACGCCCTTGATGAAGGTGGGTTTGCTTCTTTTGAAGTCCTTGCCGTATCCCCTGGCGGAAGCAATGATCAAGGCGGTGGAATATTGGAAGACATCCTCTATACAGGTACAAAAGAACTTTCTCTGGAACTCTGTTCTGAATCAGGATATCCCGTTATATATTCCGATTCTTTATCTGAGAACATCCGCTACCGTTTAAGTCTCTATGGTGATGATATCAAGCTGTTTGTGAATATCGGAGGGGCAAGCCCTAACAGCGGGACAAGTTCATATACCCTTAATTTCCCGCAAGGTCTTGTACTGGATCCGCCGACAATTCCGACTGAACTTGAGAGAGGCCTGAATTATGAGTTTGCTGCTCTTGGAGTGCCTGTTGTAAACCTTTTAAACGTACGCAAGCTTGCACAGGATAACGGTATAGTCTATGACAGTGTTCCATTCACATCACCAGGGGAGAGCGGAGTATACAGCGATATAGAGTACAATCGGGCAATCCCTACGATAACCATACTTCTCTCGGTTGGAATAATTGCTGTAGGCATCAGGAGAAAGAGAGCAGGTCAGGTAATGAGGTAATGGATGTGCTTTATTTTGCTGCAATTCCTTTCATCCATATTTTTGTTTGCAGGATAGCAAAAAGATTTGACAGGATGTGAAAATTGGATTGAGAATTAAGCTGGCTGCGATGATTTACGAGAGAAAACGCTTATTATTTTTACCAATGAATGGAGAAGATAGTTGTACTATGTTCTGCAGGTAGATAGTTATAATAGAGGATTTAACTGGGATACTCCGTTGAATTCCTCTTTATATATAGGGAGGTATTTATGATTCGTAAGACCATTACAGTATTGATTCTGTTCTTACTGGTTGCTTCTAGTGCTTTTTCAGCCATATCGGGGGATGAAGCTTTAACCTATGGTACTCCGTTTCTGATTACAAATGCAGGTCAGGGGCCTGGAGGAAAGATGGCAAGGCTTCTCGCAACTCAGACAAAGACTCTGGTGCTGGACGAGGACTTCTTCTACGTTTCAGAGCCTCTGGAAAACGATCTGAAAGCCCGCGATTATTCCTGTCTCGTAGTTGTCATTGGATCAACGGACAAGGGCCTTGGTGCAAGTGGCATCACGATTGAGGATGAAATCAGGAGACTCGAGAATATGGTAGGCTGGGCTGAGAACATGGGCTTGCCGATGGTCGGTGTCCTTATTGAGAAGGATAAGAGAGCACCGGGAATTCCTACCAATGCTAATGAACGCTGTATTGATACAATTGCTCCGCATTGCGAATGGCTGATTGTTGTCAAGGATGGAAACAATGATGGCCGTTTTGATGCTATCAGCAAAGAGTACGGCATTCCTCTCACAATCATAGACAACGCACTCGATTTCACAGCACTGTGCAGGACAAGCTTCGTAAAATAAAGGGGTAAGGATGTATCTAACCACTTCAATTATATTGCTGATAATGGCTGCAGCGTTCGTGCTTGGGAGTATTTTCCTGAAATCTCCTGAATTATCGATGTTTCTTGCAGCCGTCTGCGGAGGAATCGCAGGTATGTTCTTTGGGGTTGGAGACCTGGAAATCCAAAGGACGATTACTGTTCTTGTAGAGGGTCTTTTCACGAACTTTGATCTTGCAATCCTCTTTGTCTGTGCATCCTTCTTTGTCAACGTCTATTCGCACACAGGTGCTATGACGGCAGTTACCAGAAAGCTTATCGGAAAAGTGCAGAATAAGTGGGTTATTCTCACTTTCATGGCTATTTTCATGCTGATTCCAGGTGCTCTTACAGGTGCAGGAAGTGTTTCTGTATTTGTTCTTGGTGCTTTGGTTGCGACAGTAATCAAATACATGGGGCTTTCTGATAGGAAAGCAACAGCTTTTGTATTCATGTTCGCAATCCTCTCCGCAGCAGCTCCTCCGATTAACCTGTGGACTATGCTGATTACGGCAGCTGCAAACATGCCATATGTAGGATTCACATGGCCGCTTCTGATTCCAATTATCATAACAGGAGTTTTCACGATAATCTTCCTTGGCTGGGGATCGAAACGTGAGGAGAGCAGCAAGATTCTCGCGGAGCTTCCGGAAGCCCCTGAGGGGATGAATTGGATTCGTATCCTTCTTCCTTTGCTGACAGTTGTGATTCTCATTCTGCTTTCATTGTTTGCTCCATTCAGCATTCCTGTGCTTGGAACACCTCTGATTTTCGTCATTTCTACGGTTGTTGCGGTTCTGTGTAATCCAAAGAAATCGGGGATGAAGAATTATCTTAAAGTCCTCAATGATACGATGGAGCAGGTCTTCCCTCTAGTTGCCACTGTTATAAGTGTCGGTGCACTTGTCAATATGATGGCAGCGACGGGTGTAAAGGGATTGCTTGGTATTACATTCATAACGATGCCTATCGTTCTTATATACCTCCTTCTCCTCGTATTCGGACCGTTCTCCCAGGGATGTCTTAGCTATGGAAGTGCAATCCTCATAGGTGCACCTCTGGTGTTCATGATGAATACGCGTGGAATGGATACGACCATTGTCGCAGCAGCCCTTTCCCTGATATTCCCTATCGGAGACTGTCTGCCGCCATCGAGAATAGTCGGACGTGTTTCTGTTGAAACAGTCGGGTACAAAGGTTCATACATGAGCTTTCTCAAGACGATTTTGCTGCCGTGTCTGCTGCTTGGACTGATTGCTCTTGTCATGTTCATCCGGCCAGGCTGGTTCTCTTTCTTAGTATAGGAGGTTGCAATGGTATTTTTGGAAAATGTAATTCATATAATCTATTTTGTATTTGCTGCAATCATTCTGATTTACTTTGCAAAGCATCTCTTTAAAAGAACCAAGCGTACAGGATGGGTGTATGACATAGTTTATGTTTACTGTATGATTCCTTTCCTCCTTAGAGTGCTGTATATCAAGTGAGGCTTGTATGACAGATGTTTTGAGAACAAATTATAAATTGCCATCATGGGGTAAGATCATCCTTGTTGTCATCGGGCTGGTAATTGCTTTAATAAGCGGAAAGAATTTCTATGAACTAAGGCATTATAAGGAAATAGTTGTTTCATCACCTGACCTCACCGAGGTGCAGATGCTTAGCGATTATCTTCCTTCCTTGAAGAATACATGGGCCGATACCCCGATATTCATCTATGATTCGGGAGTTGAAGGTGGATCTGTATTGTTCATGGGAAATGTTCACCCCTATGAGCCAGCAACGAGTCTTGCTGCATACATAATCATGGAGAACATCCATGTGGAGAAGGGAAAGGTTTTTATCGTCCCTCAGACAAATAGAAGCGGTTCTACTCTTGGAATGCTGGGTTCGGCTTATCCTCCATTCTTCCATGTCGATACGGAGTGGGGTGAAAAGCAGTACAGAATAGGGGATAGAACGTCAAATCCTCTTGACCAGTGGCCTGATCCTTTTACATATGTCCACTATCCTGATGGTCAGAATCTTGCGTATCAGGATATAAGGAATATGAACAGGACTTATCCTGGACGTGCTAACGGAACTTTAACGGAAAGAGCTTCCTATGCGGTAATGGAGCTTATCAGGCAGAATGACATTGATATAGCAATAGATGCTCATGAGGCCTCCATTACATACCCGGTTGTTTCTACCTACGTTACGCATCAAAGGGCTGAAGATCCTGCGATGATGGCATCTATGATTCTTTCTGCGATGAATTTCGACATGAAGTGTGAGGTATCTCCTCAAAGCCTGAGAGGTCTGTCACATAGGGAATGGGGCGATTTCAGCGATACATATGCTGTTCTTATGGAAACTCCAGAACCTTTCATAGACAGGGTAAATGGCCCTATGTCGGAAGCGCTTTTCACAGAAGGGCGTGATGAATTCCTACAGGCTGCGGCTGATAGAGGACTTGTCTATACGACTTCATATAGCTATGACGAGGAATCATATGAACGGAATCTCGAAACCGATTCCCGTGCAATCGTTGGATTTCCTCTCTGGTACAGGGTCGGACGTCATCTTTCCGGGGCTATGGAGTTCATAAATCAGGTCGCAATGTTCGAACCAGACAAGGAAGTCATTGTTTCCTGGCCTCTTTATGAGGATCTGGAGGCAAATGGGTGCGGATATTATCTTCACAATCCTGCTGATTCGACGGGAACAGGGGATTATGATATGTCCTTTAATGCGATTGAATTCTTCTATGACGGTTATTATAATCGCGGATCTGATTCTAACAGAAGATTCGTATTCGAAATCTGAGAGTTTTTCCGCAGCGGAATTTCGCGGAAATCCATAAAGGAGAAATGTAATGAAAAGACACTCGATCCTAAAGACTGCTGTTGTTACAGCTATGTTATTGTTGCTGGTTGTCTCGCCTCTTCTTGCATGCACGATTTTTGCTGTTGGAAAGGATGCTACAGTTGACGGTTCTGCGATAATATCACAGACAGATGATTCTACTGTAGCAGATTACCGTCTCTGGATAATTCCTGCCAGGGACTGGGAAGAGGGGGACATGAGGGATATCGTAATCGATTCCCATAATTATGGAGATTACTCGGGATATCCAGATGTCAAGGATTATGGCAACGGTTTCCTCATTTCCCAGATAGAGGAAGCTCCTCATACCTATGCTTACTTCCATTCTCGCTATTCTTTCATGAATGAGAAAGGTGTAGCGATGGGAGAATCGACATTCAGTGTTGATTGGACATCTACAGAGCTTAGGCAGCGGACATATGATCTTCTCTATGCTGACAATGATGGTATCATCGACTGCTGGAATGCACAGGATATAGCTCTCGAGAGAGCATCTACTGCACGTGAAGCGGTAAGGATAATGGGAGATCTCGTTGAGAATTATGGATGGAGAGATGCCGGTGAAACGATAAACATCACAGATGGGGATGAGGTATGGATTGTTGAATTCTATGGAAAAGATCTGTGGTGTGCTGTAAGAATCCCTGATAACGCTTTCTTTGTTGGCGCAAACAGGGCTAGAATCGATCATGTCGATTTTGATGACCCAGAGAATTATATGTATTCTCCGAATCTGAAGAGTTTTGCAATCGAGAACGGTCTCTGGGCAGAAGAGAGCGGAAAACCATTCTCTCCTGCTGAAATCTATGCTCCATATGAAGGTACTTACAGCACAAGAAGAGAGTGGCGTGCATTTGATCTCGTTGCTCCATCGCTGAATCTTGATCCTGAAGCAGAGCGCTTCCCGCTTTATGTAATACCGGAAAGAAAGCTCTCCGTTCAGGATATCTTCGAGATGTGTGGTGATTATTATGAAGGAACGGAATACGATCTTTCCAAAGCTCCTGAAGCCGGTCCTTACGGAGATCCTCTTACTCCTCAGCACAAAGAGCGTTCAATAAATCTTTTCAGAACCTGCTATGTCATAATCGCACAGGTAAAACCCTGGCTTCCAGATGAAGTCAAATGCCTCGTCTGGCATGGCTATGGTGCTTCTGATTCCACATACCTTACTCCGCTATGGCCGACAATGAATGACCTTCCTGAGCTTTATTCAATAGGAAGCAGATATGAAAAATTCGACCGTGATAGCGGATGGTGGACGAATTCATATGTCCAGCAGGTTGCAAGAATTAATTATCAGAATGCAATCAAGGATATCGCGGCATTCAGAGATCCTATTATGGAAAAGCAGTACGAGACTGTGAATGACATCCAGGAAGCAGCAGCTGCTCTGGTTGAGCAAGGTAACTCCGAAGCTGCAAGGGCTCTCATCACCGCTTATGCATATAGCACTGCAGAGAAGTGGCATGAGGACTGGCTTGAATTGGGAGATCAGCTGCTTGGCAGATACATGTGGGGTCATATGAATATGAGGGCACAGCCATACTCTGACTGGTGGAATAGCATAATGAACTCTGCTCCGCATGATCTCTAATCTTTATTCAAAGGCTTTTAAATAAGTCTGGTTTCTGCAAAATAAGCCCTTCAAATCGGCAAAACCCGATCTGGAGGGTTTTTCATGAAAAGAGAATTTGAAATGAAATCCTTTGAAATAATCAGGTCGCTCTCAAATACTTTCCTTATCTTTG
>CAYSMG010000036.1:0-8304 GCA_964432045.1 uncultured Eggerthellaceae bacterium | reverse complement strand
TGAATCTAGCGAATTTAATGAAAATGCAGAGCTTGTGAGAGTAAGAGCTTTTATTTCTTGACGAGTTTTATTCGTGTTGTATACTTTGGAAGTTGCTCTGAAATAGCAGGAGAGGATTGTATAAATGAAACGCACGTATCAGCCTAATACTCGTAAGCGTGCTAAGGTACACGGCTTTCGTGCTCGTATGGCTACCAGGGGTGGTCGAGCTGTTTTGTCTGCCCGTCGCGCTAAGGGACGTAAACGCCTTTGTGTGTAAGAGAGGGTCGTGTTGGATACTATAAAATCCAGCGCACAAATCTCACTTATATTTACGCAAGGTAGGCGCATACATACCCCTTATCTTACGCTTATAGTATTACGTAGAGAAAAGCAACACGACCCTTGCGGTCGTGTTGCTTTTATTGCGGGAAAAAAGCTTGGAAATGCAGTATGGCGTAATAGAGCGAAGCGGCGCATGAGAGAAATATGTCGAGCATTGAACGGACCCTGGTATGGCCTTGATGTTATTTTCCTTGCGAAATCAAACATCATGGATATCTCTTATAGTAAAGTGCTAGCAGTATGTGCTAAGGCAGTAAAGAAGGGTGAGCTGGCTTGAGTGAACCTGCAAATAAGGGAAGGTTTATAACTCTCATCAAAAGAGTACCTTGTTTGATTGCAGTGTTTCTCATTAAGTTTTATAAAACCGTGATTTCCCCCCTCTTTCCTTCCTCTTGCCGTTTTATACCTAGCTGTTCAGAATATGGACTCATTGCGTTTCAGCGTTATGAGTTTAAAAAGGCTTTTATGCTTACTACTAAAAGAATTTTAAGGTGTCGTCCGGGGGGTCCAAAAGGTTATGATCCGGTTCCTTAGATAACCGGGTGTAAATATACAGGGCTTCTGTGGTAAAGCGAAAGGGATAAACACATGTGGGACGTGTTTAAGGATTGGATATACAACGTTATCCATTTCTTCTACAACTTCTGCGGTGACTGGGGTTTGGCCATCATTTTAGTGACCATTATCTTCCGCCTTATTGTTTCACCTCTTATGCATATGTCGGCTAAGTCATCGTTTCAGATGCAAAAAATTCAGCCGCTTATGCAGGAGCTACAAACCAAGTTTTCGAATGATCCGGTACGTCTTCAGCAAGAAATGCAAAAGATGTATGCCGAGATTAATTTTAATCCACTTGTTGGCTGCTTACCGATTCTTTTACAGATGCCTATCTTCATGGCGATGTATAACACCCTACGTGAAATGGCTGATCGTGTTGAGGGAACCTACCAGTTCTATGGAATAGTTCCCGATTTAACAGCAACACCTGGTGACGCCCTCTCTCAAAGTATTGTTGCTTTTATTCCTTATCTTGTTCTAATGATTATCTTTGCAGGTGCTACTTTTTTACCAATGCTTCTACAGCAACTCACGAATAAAGCTAATAGTCAACAGAACAAGCAAATGATACTTATGGCCAGTATTATGAGTATCTTTATGCTATGGATTGCATGGAATGCTCCAGCTGGAGTTTTGTTGTTCTGGGGTGCTTCTTCTTTAATTGGTATTGCTCAGCAGCAGATCACTATGCGTTATTTACGCCATAAAGATGCTTTAGCACAGGAAACAATAGAAGTTAAACCAATTGAAGTAAATGTTGAGCGTAAGACTCAGAAGAAACGCCAAAAGAAAAAGCATTAGATCACTTACAGCCTCCAAAAGGAGGCTGTTTTGCTTTTATCAGTAAGACTAGATTAATTTCTAGTGTTGATAGGAGAGTTTTTTACTCTCCCCTCTCATACCTTATAGTGTGAGTTGTTTTTAAAGAAAGGAAACCCATGAGCGAAGGTAATAAAGAAGTGCTTTTTGAGGAACCTGAGAAAATATTAGATCAAGAAGAAATAGAAGATACTACTCTAAGTTCTCAAGAGATTGAAGATTTTAAAGAAGATGTTATTTCCGATGAAGAATTGGATCAAATTGCAGATATAGCAATAGAAGCACTTCAGGAAATTCTAAAACACTTTAATGTGGGAGAAGTAACCATTGACGAATATGAAAGCGACAATGGTGAACTTATCTTAGATATTACTGGTGGCGACCTTGCAATTTTAATTGGGCGTCACGGTAAGACCTTAAACGCTTTACAATATATAATTTCCGCCATTACGATAAGGTCTATTGGTTTTAGATATCCGATTATTATTGATGTTGAAGGCTACAAAGCACGTCAGCGCCAAAAATTAGAAGCCATTGCCCGCTCTTCAGCCAATAAGGCGGCAAAACAACAACGGAGCGTAAAATTACGTCCTATGACTCCCTATGAGCGTCGCATTGTTCATATAGCCTTACGTAATGATGATCGAGTAAAAACTGCATCAGAAGGCGAAGGAAGCTCTCGACATGTAGTGGTTCTTCCTGCTAAGTAGAGTTTTCCCTGGCAGGTATACGATTAAAGAGCTTTTTACTTATGGGTAAGAATTTTAAAATTACTAAAATCTGACTAATAGTAAAGAATATTTGAACGAATATACCCCTTGTATCTTATCTTGGATACAAGGGGTTTTTCTTTCCATAGTAAGATGAGGTGTTCTTATAAGAAGGTGATCAATTTTGAATCAAGGCTTAATGGTGGATAAGAATATACAAGATAAATTAGAAGCTTATCTCTCTAGTCTTCTTAGAGTAAACGAGAAGCTTAATCTTACTCGTATACGAGATATTCAAGAGGCTCGCCTTCTTCATATTGAAGACTCTTTATCGGGTTTAGAGGAGATGAATTTTGCGCCGGATGGTTTATACGTAGACCTTGGGTCTGGCGGAGGTTTTCCTGGCGTACCTTTAGGTCTTGCTACTGGCCGAACTACTATGTTGGTAGACTCTGTAAAAAAGAAAATGTCTGCTATTCAGAGTATTCTTGAAGAACTTTCAATCGATCAGCAGATAAAGACTAAAGCTTGTCGTCTAGAGGAGCTTGCCCTCGAAGAACCATATCACTATTCCGTTGCAACAGCACGAGCTCTTTCTCAACTTTCTGTTCTTCTTGAACTAGCAAGCCCCTTGCTTACACAAGAGGGTGTATTGATTTGCTTTAAGGGACAAAATTCAAACGACGAGTTGAAACATGCTTTAGAGATACAAGAGCTTGTAGGAATGAAGTTAATTTCCGATAGATCCTTTACCTTAAGTGACAAAGAAACGAAGCGGCGTATTATTTGCTTCAAGAAAATAGCTGACTCTCAAATCAGATTACCCCGTCGTGTTGGCTTAGCTCAAAAGAAACCTCTGTAAGAAACCAGTATTGAACCCAATCTGTTTTAAAGAAAAGTGTTTCACGTGAAACATTAAGCATACGAGAGAATTATTTAGAAAATATATTAGATCTATCCCTTAGTTTTACGTTTCACGTGAAACATAAACAGGATATACTTGGTGAAAATCGCAGTGAAGGGAGAGGTTGTGGGCTGGTTTGAAAATCTTAAAAAAGGAAAAAACGCAGAACAAGATAAGGAACAGTCTCAACAAATTAAGGTAAATGAAGAAGAGTCACAAGAAATTAGTCAAACCAAAGAAGAGCAGGTAGCATCTGAAGACAATCTTGATCTTCCTTCAGAAGGATCAAGTGAAGATACTAAGATGTGTGATGAAGGCTTCGAAATAGACTCTATTTCTGTTGTAGAGAGAGAAGTAGAATCTAAAGCAAAATCTCTTGAAGAACGAGCTACTTTGCGCCCTATCAAGAGTTACGCTGAGAAAAAAGCAGTTTCCCGCGTAGTAGGACAAACAAAGATTATTGCTGTTATTAATCAAAAGGGTGGCGTAGGTAAATCAACGACCGCAGTAAATCTTTCTGCGGCTCTAGGTGAGATGGGCAAACAAGTCCTTCTTATTGATTTAGATCCTCAAGGTAACACCTCAAGTGGTTTAGGTATTGATAAAAGACAAATCCAGCGTTGTGTCTACGACGTTCTTCTAAACGATATCAAGATTGAACAAGTAATAATTCCTGACGTATGTGAGGGTTTAGACCTAGTTCCGGCAACTATTAATTTGGCTGGCGCAGAAGTAGAACTCGTTTCAGAAATGGCACGAGAGAATCGTCTTAAAGATACAGCAGGATCCTTACGCGGACGCTACGACTATATCTTTATAGATTGCCCTCCTTCTCTAGGCCTTTTAACGGTAAATGCCTTAGTTGCTGCCGATAAGCTTCTTATTCCCATCCAATGTGAGTTTTATGCACTAGAAGGTGTGACAAAACTTCTTGATTCAATGAAACGTGTCAAAACTCGCTTGAATCCAACACTGGATATTTTTGGAGTACTCCTTACTATGTATGACGGTCGCACTACTCTTGCACGTCAGGTAGTATCGGAAGTGCGAAACTATTTTGGTAAAGCGGTTTTTGAGACACAAATACCAAGAACGGTAAAACTTTCTGAGGCGCCAAGTTTCGGTCAACCTATCACCCAATACGATCCTACAGGGAAAGGGTCCCTCGCTTATATTGAACTCGCAAAGGAAGTGATTAAACGTGGCTAAATCAACAAAAAGTGGGCTTGGTAGAGGTTTAAATTCACTCTTAGGGGGATATTACGAAGAACCCAGCCCTCAGAAAGAAGAAAAAAAGAAGGGAAATGTCAAAACAGGTAAAGCAAGCACTTCTGAAACAGTAGAAAATACCGAAGAAGTACCACAAAGGGTAGTTGTTGAATCCTCTGATTTACAAGAAGTTCTTAATAGTGAGATAGCTGCCGAGCGTTTAAATACCCAGAAAACCAATGCCGCTATTGAAGCTACACCAAAGAAATCGACAACTTTAGAAGCTGAACAAGCCAGCAATGATAAAAAATCAGAGCAAGCGATAAAAACAAAAGAAAGCGAACAAGAAGAAAAACCAGGTAATACACTGGTCGATGAGTTGCCTTTAGATTCTATTAGTCCTAATCCTGACCAACCACGCACTAACTTTAAGCAAGAGGAATTAGAAGAGCTTGCGACATCGATTCAAAAAGACGGTCTTTTACAACCAATCGTTGTACGCCTGATTTCTGAGGGTAAATATCAAATAATTGCGGGCGAAAGGCGTTGGCAGGCATGTAAATATTTAAAAATGGAAAAGGTGCCGGTTCGCATCTACCAAGCAGATGAAGATAAGGCGTTAGAGCTTGCACTTATAGAAAATATTCAACGCTCTGATTTGAACCCCATTGAAGAGGCTTATGGCTATCGCCGATTGATGGAGCGCATGAATCTTACTCAATCTGAAGTAGCACAGGTGGTTTCAAAGGGTAGATCAACTATTGCAAATGCTCTGCGCTTACTAGAATTGCCTGAAGACGCTCAGCAATTATTGTATGAGGAGAAAATTAGCGCAGGTCATGCTCGTGCAATTTTATCTATACCGACTCCGGACGGGCGCCAGAAGCTTACAAAGAAGCTGAAAGAAGAAAAGCTTTCGGTCCGTGAAACCGAAGCTATTGCCCGCCTTTTATCAGGAAAAATTAATAGCAATACAAGTTCTTCTCGCACCCCAACCCCTTCCAGTTTTAAGAAGGTAGCAAAATCGCTAAGAAAAACACTTAAGACTAATGTCAAGGTGAAAACGGTCCAGGGAAAAAATAAGATAGAGATTGAGTTTAAAGACGAGGATGATTTACAGAGGCTCTTCATGCAAATTTCCAGCGTATCTGAAGAGGAATAAATTCTAGACATATATTAAATCAGAAAGAACCCAACATCGAACCGTGTCCGCTTCTTGGGCGGATCAATAAATCTACGATACAGAGAAAAGGGTAGATGTTTCACGTGAAACATCTACCCTTTCGGCTTATGAGAGCATTAGAAGATGAGTGTCGAGGCGTTCGGGATAAAAGACATTTAAACAGGACTGGGGCTAGACTTTATTGCCACACCTCTTCCTTTAACCCTGTTTTCTACTGTTTTTTAGCTGCCCACAGGCCCCCATAATATCCGAACCTTTAGAAAAGCGGATTGAGCTTTCTATTCCGGCAGCTTTAAGAGAACGTTCCCATGCCTGAAGCTGCGCATGGGAGCCTGCTTGGTATAGGGAACTTGGAACAGTGTTTAATGGGATGAGATTTACATGGCAAAGGAGATCGTTGCAATAATCTATAAGTGCTTCAAGCGCCTTTGGTGTGTCATTCACCCCTTTTATAAGGGTATATTCAAAAGTAATTCTACGATTGGTTTTTTCCAAATAATATTGCAGGGCAGTCTTTAATTGTGTCAGTGGTTGACGAGCGGTTTGTGGCATAAGTAAATCTCGAACTGCTTGCTCTGCTGAGTGAAGCGAGATTGCTAGGGTATATTGTTCGGGTAAGTTAGCGAACTTCTTTATACCCTTGACGATACCACAGCTAGAAATGGTGATCTTACGCGCCCCAATACCAAACCCATCTTTTGCATTTAAAAATTTAAGTGTTTCTACTAAGGCAGAATAATTTAAAAAAGGCTCTCCTTGGCCCATTGCTACCGCATTAGTAATACGTTGATTAAAGTCTTTTTGCACAAGGGTAAACTGGTCAAGCATTTCCCCGTGACCGAGGTTTCTTGTAAACCCTTCCTTGGCGGTGGCACAGAAGGTACAACCCATTGCGCAGCCTACCTGAGTTGAAAAACAGACCGTAAGTCTCCCATCAGCAGAAGGAATACCAACGGCTTCGGCCAGAGCGCCATCATGGTAGCGCAAGAGGTATTTACGCGTTCCGTCTTGTGAGATCTGCTTATCAAGAATCTGAGGCGTATAGAGCGGATACATTTCCTCAAGCTTTTCTCTTAGCTTTTTAGGGAGATTGGTCATTTCTTCATAAGAGCTCACGCCATCTCGGTAAAGCCATTTTGTGATTTGATCAACCCGATATTTTGCCTGATTTAGCTCACTAAGAACCTGTTCCAACTCATGAGCGGAAAGCGCCTTGATGGGAACTATGTTATTCGGAGTATTCATACTTGCATTATAGACGAGCAGCGCCCAGGGGAGGGCTTATAGAGTCTCTTAATGTTTCACGTGAAACCTTCTCTTGCTTATTTCAGAGCGCCTCTTCGTCAAAACTCGATAATGAGAGTTTGCTATACTGCTGCCACCTGGGAGAAATGAGAGGGTTCCTGACAGGAGGAAAAGAATGTCGTCTGTTACTAATCCTTCAGAGTGTAAGGTAGCGGTGCTGTGTGGAGGACGTAGTCGCGAGCGTGAGGTATCACTAGCCTCGGGGAAGTCAGTTAGCGAAGCGCTAATAAAAGAAGGTTTTGAAGTAAGTCTTTTGGATCCTGCAAACAGAGAAGACCTACTAAAACTTATTCAAGAGCCCTTTACTGTTGCCTTTCTTTGTACTCATGGCAAATATGGTGAAGATGGGGTAATACAGGGCTTTCTTGAATTAATAGACTTACCCTATACCGGTTCAGGAGTATATGCCAGTGCTCTTGCTATGAATAAAGCGAAGTCCAAAGAAACCTATAGGCAGAACGGGATTCCTACACTTCCTTCAATCTCACTTCAAAGAGACAAGGCTTTTACGATCCAAGAGATAATCGATGAACTGGGAGAACACTGCGTAGTTAAGGTTGCAACTGAGGGTAGTTCCATCGGTTTATATATTGTGGAAGGGAAAGAGGCTATAGAAGAGGCTATCACTAAAGCCTTCGAAAGTAGCGAGGAAGTGTTGGTAGAGCGCTATTGTAAAGGACGCGAGTTTACTGTTGGGGTTTTGGGCAACGCTGAAACAAAGGCACTGCCTATTATCGAGATTATTCCAAAGGAAAGTTTTTACGGCTATGAGTCGAAATATGCCCCTGGTGGTTCTCAGCATATTTGCCCAGCAGAGCTGGATGAAGAGATAACCGCTGCTATGCAGAAGTGTGCTGAAGCGGCTCATGCAGCCTTGGGTTGCAAAGGAGAGTCGCGCAGCGACTTCCTTATGGAAGAAGACGGAACTTTTTGGATTCTGGAAACCAACACCCTGCCCGGTATGACCGAAACTTCTTTGCTCCCCGATGCAGCCTCGAAGATTGGAATGACTTACGGAGACCTATGTCGCTACCTTATCGATTTAGCCTTAGAAGAACATTAGGACCTCGCATAGTACGGGCAGCGGTTAGCGAGCCAAGCAAACTAAGCAAACTAAGCAAACCGAGGATCTTCCGGATTTGCCCGCGGGAAGCGTCAAACAAGCGAGTTTTATAGCACACCCAAAAAACCCAACAAGTGATAGATGCCAAAGGTAAGGGCTGCGACTACTACAATAATAAAAATCCAACTGATGGTATAGCAGCCCTTGTTTTTCTCACGCCCTTTTTCAA
>CAYSMG010000035.1:6077-8374 GCA_964432045.1 uncultured Eggerthellaceae bacterium | reverse complement strand
CTTTTTCTCACAAGGGAGCGAAGCGAGGGCTAGACCTAAGGGAATGCATTGCAAAAGCTTGGGGCTATAGGCCAAAGCTTGCGAGGATTGGCGCTGCGTCCCTTGACACATGCAGAAGACTTGCGCACGAAAAGCCCCGCTAGGCATTCACATACACATAGATAAGCCGAATGGTATTTGCCAGGTTGTCCGTAGCATTCGCAGTGGTGTAGTCGTAGCTAAGGGTTGCGCTCCAACTCAAGCTTTGCTCACCAACCAGTACCTCCCCACTAAAGGAACAGGTCTCGCGCACCAAGGTTGTCCCATCGCTATCATAGGTAGAGTATTCCGTCTTGTCTTCGGGAAGCACCACCGAGCCCTCTTCTACCTCAATGCCTGCTTCGGCTAAGGTTTGTTCTACCACGTGCTCATTGCTAATCACATCAGCAAAACTGAGGGAGCCATAGCCCAAAGAGGTGGTCGATGCCGAATAACCAGCCTGCACCACCACACCCTCCTCGTTCAGACCGAGATAAACCGTCGGGGTGCCCGAGAGCGAATCAGCCGGCTCTTCGGTCAAGGCAAGGCTTATGCTGGTGCTCACCGCAGAATCCTCATCGCTACTTTCCCGGGTCGCAGTAAGGGTTGCTCCCCTGCCTATTTCTTCTGTGGCCTGATCTTGAGTCATACCCAAAAGACTCACTAAATCAGGTGCACTGATAAGCTTTTCTGAAGTAGAGGACGAAGAATCATCAGCGCTCTGAGTTAAATCATTGGTGGCGTCCTGAGTACTGTTCGCTGCTACCTGAACCGCCGTTTCTGAGGCTGTTTTCACCAGAATTGCTGTGGCAACACCGGCTGCTATCAGCAAAATTGCCAATATAATAATCACCACAATAAGCGTTCGGCGCAGTCGCCTTGATTTATGCTGGTAGGCCGGTACTTTTTCAGAACCATGCCTGCCTCGTACCAGATCTTTATCGATATCGCGAGCCAGAGAGTCATCATGAGCAAGTAGCGGTGGTTTATCCTGAGGCTCAAGGCTCTGCAAAGCGTCCGGATAATCTCCCTCTGTGTCACCTTTATAGCTGAATCCACCAGCATGAGCGCCTGAAGTTTTTGATGCAGACGGAGCATCTTCTAAATCAGGAGTATCCGAGGGAGCATTAGATGATTGATGAGCAGCGTGTTTAGACATTATGCCCCTCCTTTTAGTAAAAGAAATTCGAGAAGAATAAGACCGGAATAAGACCGGCTCAGTCGGTATCACTTAAGGCAATAAGGCTACATAAAGCAAATATAGTACACAAAAAAGGCAATAAGGCCCAAGATGGCTACAATTATCACTGCACGCTGCACCCCACCCATCTTGCCACCTTGTAAATCTTCCAAAGTGGTGGGCGAATAAGCCTCTTTGCTTGATGATGCCTGCGTCGATTCTTCTTCCGTATTCAGTGGGGTCTGCTCTTCTTGATCGGCCTCTTCCTCTACATGAGCCTCACTGAAGGACTCTTCTCTTTGTTCAGCCTCCGCCTCAAGGGGAGCTTTTTGTACTTGATCCCGCTGGCTAAAAGAACCCGCCTGAATAATCTCGTCGGTATCATCGTCATTCGAAACAAGAATGTGTGAGAATTTCTTTTCTTCTGCGCTCACAGGGTCCCCTTCTTTGGCAAACGGCTTGTTAGTCAATTTATAAGTTCAAGTTTCTCTGACTCATTAGCTTCTCCAGCTCATTATATGGCTCATAAAGGCTCTTTTTTCTTTGAGCGTCACAATTACAAAGTGCCCTTACAAAGTGCATTACAAAACACCTCACAAGAAATATCAATGCATACTCGTTTAAGGCACCCTTAAAGAATTACATTGAAGAATTAAGAAGAAAAGGCACGAGATCTGCGCCCTTTGAGCCTATTTTAGCCCCCTTGAATAAATTAAATTCATATTAATAGCAAGATCACAGTAGCCTTGAATTCTTTATTGGGGTAAAGTGTGTGGGTACGCTTGGTCTTAGGCGTAAAGGTATTCGATACTTAAGACCTGCAAACAAACCCCGCAAAAGGTGGGGTGGAGGGAAGGAGTCCATTCAATGGAAGAGAAATTCACATTTAGCAGGCGTAAGTTCTTGGGTCTGTTAGGGGCATCTTGCGCCAGCGCTGGCTTGGTAAGTCTTGCCGGCTGCTCTTCGAGCGAGAGCGAGGATGAAAGCGATGAGGGTTCTTCTACCTTAGCTGATACCATCACCTATGCTCAAAGCTCTGATCCGCGCTCGCTTGACCCGGCTTTCTATGATGACGGCGAGTCCGCAAAGGTGGCTGCCA
>CAYSMG010000035.1:4625-5977 GCA_964432045.1 uncultured Eggerthellaceae bacterium | reverse complement strand
CGCTCGCTTGACCCGGCTTTCTATGATGACGGCGAGTCCGCAAAGGTGGCTGCCAACATCTACGAGGGCCTGTATCGCTTTGGTACTACCGATACCGAAGTCGAAGCCTGCCTAGCAACCGATCTGCCCGATATTTCTGATGACGGCTTGACCTATGTCATCCAGCTTCGCGAGGGCGTAACGTTCCACGACGGCACCGAGTTTAATGCCGAGGCGGTCGTTCGTTCTATCGAGCGTCAGCTTGAGCCGAACCGCACCTCTGACATGCCCTATGCCTCCTTTGTATTTGGCGAGGAAGATTCGGGTACCGGTGTTGAAAGCGTAGTTGCTGACAGTGACTACCAGGTAACCATTACCCTGCGTTCTGCTTCTACCCCGTTCTTAAAGAACCTCGCAATGTGTCTGGCCGCACCTATTGTTTCGCCTACGGCTCTTGACGAGTACGACAACAACATCGGCGAAGCTCCTTGCGGGACCGGTCCTTACAAGTTTGTTTCTTGGACCAAGGAAAGCAACATCCGCCTTGAGGCAAACGAGGACTACTGGGATACCGACAACGCGCCTCTGACGCAAAACGTTGTGTTTACTATTGTTCCAGAGAACAATACTCGCGTGACCGCTCTGATCAACGGAGAAGCCGACATCATCGACGGTATCGACCTGTCCTCTGTTGAGCAGATCACCAGCAATGGTATGGAACTTTTTGCTGAAGACGGTATGACCATTAACTACATGGCCTTCAATACCGACAGCGGTGTGTGCACCGACCTTGAGGTGCGCCGCGCTATTGCTCAGGCAGTTAACGTAGAAGAGCTTGTTTCTACCCTCTATGGCGAGTATGCAACCGTTGCTAACTCGGTTATGCCTTCTTTCATGGCACCTTTCGCCACAGACATTGAGCAAACCGCTTATGATCCCGATGCAGCTAGTGCTACCCTTGCTGAGAAGGGCGTTACTGAACTTACCTGCATCACCTATTCCACCACACGCCCCTACAACGTCATGGGTGGTTCGCAACTAGCAAACCTTATCCAGGGCTATCTTTCTGAGGTAGGCGTAACCCTCAACATCACCGAGTACGATTGGACCACCTATAGGGATCGCGTACAAAACGATACCTTCGATGTATGCTTCTACGGTTGGACAGGCGACAATGGTGACCCGGACAACTTCATGAACCTACTGGCTGATTCCAACTGGTCTTTGAATGTTGCTCGCTGGGACAACGAAGAGTACAAGGCACTTATTGCTGAGGGCCTGGTTACCCCCGATGGTGACGAGCGTGACGAAATTTATCGTCAGTGCGAAGAGATGGTGGCTGAACAGCAGCCTTGGTTGCTCATCTCTCACTC
>CAYSMG010000035.1:0-4525 GCA_964432045.1 uncultured Eggerthellaceae bacterium | reverse complement strand
GTCGTTTTCCTCCCCTGTTTACCATAAGCAGGCATAGGCAGAAGGGGGCTTTTGTGCTCAAATACATCCTCAAACGAATCCTTTTGGTGATTCCTGTTTTGTTGGGTGTGACTGTCATCATCTTTTTGATCACTCGTGTCTTAGCTGCAGACCCAGCCGGTGTGGTTTTGGGGGAACATGCAACTGCCGATCAAATGGCTGAATGGCGCCACGACAACGGACTGGATGATCCCATCTGGCTGCAGTACATTAACTTTTTAGTAAGTGCACTGCAGGGCGATTTAGGTGAGTCGTACTACACCCACACCTCGGTGACAGCTGAAATTGCCTCGCGCTTTCCCGCCACTGCCGAGCTTGCGGTTTGCGCCATTATCGTAGCAGCTATTTGCGGTATCGCCCTCGGTGTTGTTGCAGCGGTGCGTAAGAACAAGCTTGCTGATAACATCAGTACCCTTATAGCCCTTATCGGCGTTTCCATGCCAGTGTATTGGTCGGGTATTTTGCTCATCTTGCTTTTCTCGGGCATTTTGGGTTGGGTGCCTTCAAATGGCCGCATTGATGCTATGTTGCAACCTTCCGGCGGCACGGGCTTTTTCCTTATTGACACTCTGGTGCAAGGAGACCTAGAAGCCTTTGGTAATGCGGTATGGCATCTCATACTTCCAACCCTTACCCTTTCTTTGTATTCAATGGCAATTATCACGCGTATGACTCGTTCAAGCATGCTTAACACTCTTAATGCCGACTATGTACGTACCGCCCGTGCGAAGGGACTTTCAAAGCCTGCGGTTTATATTAAGCACGCCTTGCGTAATGCCATGCTTCCGGTTACAACCGTTATCGGTCTGCAGTTTGGCAGCCTCTTAGGAGGTGCCTTGCTAACCGAAACGGTATTCAGCTGGCCAGGTATTGGTAAGTACGCAGTTGACTGCGTTTTAAAGAGCGACTTTCCAGTAGTACAGGGCATTGTTTTACTGATTGCCGTTATCTTTGTTGTTATGAATCTTTTGGTTGACATTATCTATGCCTATCTTGATCCGCGTATCAAACTGGGCTCGAAGGAAGAGGGGTGATCAGCATGGCTCAACTTGCAACTCAGCCCGCCACCGACAAAGCCCAAGAAATTCAGGTACAAACACCGGTGCGTGAAAAGCGCGAGGGCATTTGGCGTGATGTCTTAGCGGGAATTGTTTCAAACAAGGCCTCACTTATAAGTGCTATCTTTATTCTCATTTTGGCCATTGTTGCCATTACAACGGCCCTGTTTCCGCAGATTCTCCCCTATGACCCCTACCAACAAGACCTGGGAAGCTCGCTTTTAGCTCCCTCAGCCGAGCATTGGTTTGGTACCGATCTTCAAGGACGTGATATTTTCAGCCGTGTCTTAGTGGGTACTCAAATCTCGCTTTCGGTGGGTCTTATTGCGGTTGCCTGCTCGCTTACCCTTGGCGTTATCTTCGGCTGTCTTGCCGGCTACAAGGGTGGTGTTTGGGATACTGTCATCATGCGCATTATGGACATGATGCTTTCAATTCCTTCCATCCTTTTGGCAATCGCTATCATGGCGGCTCTTGGCCCTGGCATTGAAAAGGCAGTTGTCGCTATTAGTCTGGTGTCTATTCCTGAATACGCCCGTATTGTGCGTTCGGAAATCCTTGCCATTAAGGAAAATGACTACGTAGCAGCTGCTCGCGTTATTGGCGACTCCAACTTTAAGATTGTCTTTCGCCATGTCTTGCCAAACGCCCTGCCCTCTATCATTGTTCGCGCAACCTTGGGTATTTCGAGTGCCATCCTTGACTGCGCGGCATTGGGCTTCTTAGGCTTGGGTGTTCAACCGCCTGCAGCCGAATGGGGCGATATGCTGGGCCGTGGACGCAGCGAGCTCTTCCGTGCACCTTGGCTGATGTTCTTCCCCGGTCTTGCTATCACCTTGGCTGTTTTGGCCTTCAACCTTCTTGGCGATGGCATCCGCGATGGCCTTGACCCGAAATCGAGAAAGAGGTAATTCCATGCTGCTTAAGGTGAAGAACCTCTGTACCGAATTCCCTGTCAAAAAAGGCGTGGTGAAGGCGGTAGAAGACGTAAGTTTTGAACTTAAAGAAGGCGAAATTCTGGCCATTGTAGGCGAATCAGGTTCGGGTAAGTCGGTCACCAGTCTTTCCATCATGGGACTTTTAGCCGAACCCGGCCATGTTGCCGGAGGCTCTATTGAGTTTCAAGGTAAAGACTTAGCCACGATTCCTGAAAAAGAATACCGCCAGTTACGCGGCAACGATATGGCAATGATTTTCCAAGAGCCAATGACCTCTTTAAACCCGGTCTATCGCATTGGAAATCAAATTGTCGAGGCAATTCGCACTCATGAAAAGATCGATAAGAAAGCCGCTATGGAGAGAGCCGTCGATCTTTTACGTAAGGTTGGTATCCCCAGTCCTGAAAAGCGTATATACGACTACCCTCACCAGATGTCAGGTGGCATGCGTCAGCGTGTCATGATTGCCATGGCCCTAGCCTGCAACCCCAAACTTCTCATTGCAGACGAACCCACCACGGCCCTTGACGTAACCATCCAAGCGCAAATCCTTGATCTGCTGTGTCGTCTGCGTGATGACACCGGCATGGCTGTCCTGCTTATTACCCACGATTTGGGCGTAGTATCTGAAACAGCCGACCACGTTGTTGTGATGTATTGCGGTCAGGTGGTGGAGGAAGCAGAGGTACGATCTCTCTTTGATCATCCCATGCACCCCTATACCCTGGGGCTTTTAAAGTCCATTCCGCGACTATCCGACGAAGATGATCGGCGCCTTTATACCATTAAAGGCATGGTGCCAAACCCCTTGGACATGCCTCCCGGCTGCCACTTCTCCGACCGCTGCGAACAATGCATGGATATTTGTCGCCAGCAGATGCCAGATTTGGTACAGGCAGGCGATCACAAGGTGCGCTGCTTCTTATATGAAGATGCATCGGGCCGGGTTGTTGGCGAAGAACGTTTGAAAAAGGCGGTTGAAGCTGCTTCGGCGGCAGCACAGGATCAAGACCCGAACCTTGATGCTCTGGAAAGTTTTCCCCCTGCGGTTGAGCTTTCTGGAGAAGAAATAAGCAAGGGTGATAACACGGATAAGGAGGTGCAATAATGACTGATCAAACACAGGGCACTGCGGTCACCAAGACCGAAGGCAGCCGCAAGGGGTCAGACAATGACATCTTGCTTGATGTTCAGCACCTCACTAAGCGTTTTGCCGCAGAGCGCAACTTCTTTGGTCGGGCAAGCTCCTATGTGCATGCCGTAGAAGATGTAAGCTTTTCTATCCGTCGTGGTGAAGCCTTTGGTCTTGTAGGAGAATCGGGCTGCGGCAAGACGACCATCGGTAAGATGATTGCAAACCTTCTTACTCCCACCTCGGGCAAGATTATCTTTGAAGGCGAAGATCTTTGCGAAATGAGTCCTGCCCAGCGCAAGAGTCACTGTCGTGATATTCAGCTCATCTTCCAAGATCCCTATGCTTCCTTAAACCCACGTATGCGCGTGGGCGATATTGTTGCCGAGCCTATTATCACCAATAAGCTTATGCCAAAAGACCAGGTAGATAACCGGGTATGTGAGCTTTTAGAGCATGTGGGCCTGGCAAGTTATATGCGTAACCGCTACCCCCATGAGTTCTCTGGTGGTCAGCGTCAGCGTGTGGGTATCGCACGAGCCTTGGCGGTTCGTCCAAAGCTTATTATCTGCGACGAGCCGGTCTCGGCACTCGACGTATCCATTCAAGCTCAGGTGCTTAACCTCCTCGATGACCTGAAAGAGCAGTTCGGTTTGACCTATCTCTTCATTGCTCATGGTCTTAACGTGGTAAAGCATGTCTCCGACCGCGTGGGAGTAATGTATCTGGGCAAGATGATGGAAATTGCGCCGAAGAGATCTTTATACAACGAGCCTCTCTCCCCCTATACCCAAGCTCTGCTTTCGGCGATTCCTTCAGTCAACCCCAAGGAAAAGCGTGAGCGCATCATTTTGGAGGGCGATGTACCAAGCCCAATTGACCCACCGCCGGGATGCCGCTTTTCAAGCCGTTGCTTTACGAAGGTAGAAGGCTGTGAGGAATCAGTACCTCCCTTATGTGAGATAAAACCCAACCACTGGTGTGCCTGCCACCGCTACGAGGCCTGCCAAAAGGCTTTAGCGGCTGCGACTGACTAGAACCACTCGTGCAGTTTCAAGGCATTCGCCCTTACAGAAGGCCCGCATCTGTCGGGCCTTCTTGTTTTTCTTGAGCCCTTCCTTGGCTCTTTCGGAAGACAAGCTTCTTTGCTCTTCTTGCAGAAAAAATCCCTTAAAGCAGACTCGAAACTGCTTGGAGATGTATTAGGCGAGTCAAGAAAAGATAGGAAAAGTCAAGAAGGGACCCGCGTCCCAGACCTTTATGCTCACCTTTATGCTCAAGCTTTGTTTTACGAGTCCTCAAGCCTCTCTTATGGGACAATGCGTACTGATTTACGAACAGAGACATGAAAGGCAGTC
>CAYSMG010000034.1:7168-8383 GCA_964432045.1 uncultured Eggerthellaceae bacterium | reverse complement strand
CAAAAGATCTGTAATCGCATTGCGGTCATTGATGCAGGTCGCATTGTTGAAGAAGGCTCCTGCGAACAAATCTTCACTAATCCGCAAAGTCCTATAACCCGCGAACTTATTGCAAATGACGACGCGGCTGTTCTGTCGGCTTCGGGGGAGTAGGGGAACAGAGGATGGAGTCACTTGCACAGTTTTTTGATACCTACGGCCTGCTTCTGGCAGAGGGAACCTGGGATACTCTGGTAATGACTGTCTTGGCTACCCTTGGTGCCTATGTCATAGGCATTCCTTTAGGGGTGCTTTTAATTGTTACCGCACCCACAGGATTGCATCCTCATCGGGTAATCAATACGATTCTGGGCTGGATTGTGAATATTGGGCGATCCATTCCCTTCATCATCTTACTGGTAGCACTTATTCCCTTCACGCGCTTTATTGTAGGAACCTCTTTGGGCGTGCCGGGTGCTATTGTCCCGCTTATTGTGGCAGCAGCTCCCTTTGTGGGGCGTATGGTCGAACAAAGCTTGGCAGAAGTAGATGCTGGTTTGGTGGAAGCTGCCCAGAGCTTCGGAGCGAGTACCCTACAAATTGTCACGAAGGTCTTTTTGCGTGAGAGTCTACCCTCACTTATTCGAGGGGTTTCTATTACCTTCATCACCCTCTTCGGTTATTCGGCTATGGCCGGAACAGTGGGCGCAGGAGGTCTTGGTGATATTGCTGTGCGTTACGGATATCAGCGTTATCAAAACGATGTGATGATAGCGGCGGTCATTTTATGCGTGATTTTGGTACAAGTCTTCCAAAGTGCTGGAGATATTCTGGCGCGCAAGATTGATCGACGTAATCGCTAAGTTTTTAGGCACAGGTGTCTCTGCCGAGCTCCACTTACCGGTTTAGCCTAAGACTCTAGGCTTAAGAGTGTTTATGGCTTGGTTATTATAGAAGTCGCTTTGCTTCTCTGTGAACAAAGGACACACAGAAAGGGGATTATATGAAAAACCTGAAATTGATTAAGACAATGGCAAGCTGTGCTGCGGTAGCTGCAGCTTTGTGCGCCTTGGTGGCCTGTGGCTCAAGCAGTGAAAGCGTGAAGATTGGGGTGCCTTCAGATGCCACCAATGAGGCGCGTGCCCTGCTTCTTCTGCAAGACGAGGGCCTGCTTACGCTTAGCGAGGATGCAGGACTGCAGGCAACCGCAAACGATATTGTCGATAATCCTTACAA
>CAYSMG010000034.1:3492-7068 GCA_964432045.1 uncultured Eggerthellaceae bacterium | reverse complement strand
GTATGGCTCCTAATCCGCAGCAGGATTTCGTGCTCAAAACCATCAAGGGTCGTGATGTCCATTTCGTTCGCTTTTGGTTTACCGACGTTATGGGTAACATGAAGTCCTTTGCTGTCATTCCCAGTGAGCTGGAAGATGCCTTTTCTGATGGTATGGGTTTTGATGGCAGCTGCATTGAAGGTTTTACCTTCGCTGAAGAATCAGACATGCTGGCCTATCCCGATGCATCCACCTTCCAAGTTCTGCCTTGGCGACCCGAATCAAATGCGGTAGCACGTATGTTTTGCGATATTCGCATGCCTGATGGAAGTCCTTTTGAGGGCGATCCGCGTCACGTGCTGGTAAAGACGGTGGCACGTGCTGCCGAGATGGGCTATGTCTTTAATGTTGGTCCCGAGCTTGAGTACTATTACTTTAAGGATGCCGGTAGCACCGAAGTGCTTGACTGCGGTGGATACTTTGACCTTACCAGTCTCGACTATGCAAGTGACCTGCGTCGCGATACCGTTCTCACCCTTGAAAAAATGGGTATCCCGGTTGAATATTCGCATCATGAAAATGGGCAGTCACAGCATGAGATAGACCTGCGTTTTACCGATGCCTTGTCTATGGCCGATGCGGTTATGACCTATAAGCTGGTGGTCAAAGAGATTGCTATTAAACATGGCGTCCATGCCTCCTTTATGCCTAAACCTTTCAGCGATCAGCCGGGTAGTGGCATGCATGTTCATCAGAGCCTTTTTGATCGTGAGGGACGAAATGCCTTTTTCGACTCACAGGATCCCGATGGCTATAACCTGTCTGCTTTGGCAAAAAGCTATATTGCGGGTCTTCTAAAATACGCGCCCGAGTTTTGCTTAGTGACCAATCAATTTGTGAACTCATATAAGCGACTTATTTCAGGAGGAGAGGCGCCGGTGTCTCTTACCTGGGGTAAGGCCAGCCGATCATCTTTGGTGCGTGTTCCTGGATATCGTCCAAATCGCGAGCGCGCCTGCCGAGTTGAGCTGCGCTGCCCTGATGCCTCGGCAAATCCCTACCTAGCCTTTGCTGCGATGCTGGCAGCTGGTTTGGCCGGAATTGAAGAAGGGCTTGAGCTTGAGGCTCCCATAACAAAGGATGTCATTTCCTGCTCGCGTCAACAACTTAATCAACAAGGAATAGCAACTCTTCCTGAAACCCTTGGCGAGGCAGTAGAGCTGTTTGCACAATCAAAGCTTATGCGTAACACTTTAGGTGAGCATATTCACAGCTACCTAGTTGAAGCAAAGCGTGCCGAATGGAATGAATATCAAAGCTGCGTAACTGACTGGGAACGTAGCCGGTATTTGGCTGTATTGTAATGGGTTTAAGGAAGAGGACAGAAGGGCGACCCGCATGAAAAAGTCTGTGATATTTGTCGCCGATAGTCTGGATAATGCGCATAAGTTCCAACAGGTACTTGCGGATCTGGATGTGGAGGTAGCTGCAGGCTCGTCGGTGCAGTTTAAGAACCTTTTGGTGAAACACCCCGGATACGATTTAGTCATTTATGAGCTACGAGGAGACGTGTCGGCACGGATGGCTGCAGCGGAAGATCTTCTTGTGGCCGATGGCAACGGTGCCCTTTTAGTCATTTTGTCAGAGGAACATTTAGCGGACTTCTCTTTACCAGCGCGGGTGCATTCCGATTTCGTTATGCGCAAGGCAAGTCCGGCGGAGTGCGCCCTGCGAGTTCGTCAGCTTTTGTGGCCAGGAAGTGAGCAGAGCGCCTCTCAGTGTGTAAGCATTGATGCTATGACCATTAATTTGGCTACCTATCAGGTAGAAGTGGCAGGAGAGCCGCTTGATCTTACCTATTTGGAATATGCACTTCTGGCCTTTTTAGCAACGCATCCAGGGCGCACCTATTCACGCGATGCCTTACTGCGTCACGTATGGGGCTTTGACTACTACGGTGGTTCACGTACGGTTGATGTGCATGTACGTCGTATTCGCGCAAAGCTTGGACCAGAGCTAGCACAGCATCTTGAGACAGTGCGTGGCGTTGGCTATCTGTGGAACTAGTTGTGTTTGCATGAGTAAAACGCTTGCTGCTATTGATGGAAACTCTTTGATGCATCGCGCCTATCATGCGGTGCCTCCCACCATGAATACTCCTGACGGCACCCCAAGCAATGCGGTCTTTGGTTTTATTTCAATGCTGCTGAAATTTGTGGAGGAAGCCAAGCCTGATGCTCTCATCTGTGCCTTTGATGCCGGTCGTCCTGATTTTCGCATGGAAGCCTTGAAGACTTACAAAGCACAGCGTCCTCCCATGGATGAAGATCTCAAGGTTCAGTTCCCCTTGATTGAAGACTTGCTTAAGGCTATGAACGTGCCCGTGGTGCGCGTTGAGGGCTGGGAAGGCGATGATATCTTAGGCACCATTGCTGCTCGAGATGAAGAACTTGGCTATGAGACCTTATTGGTCACAGGGGACAAGGATGCTTATCAGTTGGCAAGTGAGCACACTCGCATTGTGACCACAAAGAAGGGAATCAGCGAGGTAGCAATATATGGTCCTGCCGAGGTGGAAGAACGTTATGGTGTTTCCCCTGCACAATTTCCGGATTTCTTAGGTTTAAAGGGTGATAGTTCCGATAATATCCCCGGCGTTCCCGGCATAGGAGACAAGGGGGCGGCCCGTCTTTTGCAGGCCTATGGCAGTATTGATGGCATCTATGAAAACCTCGATAAGCTTAAAGGCAAACAGCTGCAAAACCTCATTGAGAATCGTGATGCTGCCTTTATCAGTCGTGAGGTTGCTACCATCGTGACCGACCTTGACTTTCCTCTTGACCTTGAAACGGTAAGTTTTCCTTCCTTTGATGTGGATGAGGTAACACAGGCTTTTCGTAAGCTTAACTTTAACGCCCATCTCAATAAGGTCTTAAAGCTTGTAGGGGCGCGCCCTAGTAAGAAGGAAGTTTCGCTTGAGTGGAAGCCACTGCTTCAGGGCAAAGAAGCGAAGAATCTTCTCGATTCTGTATGCAAAAACAAGGAAATGGTTGGCATTGCCTTTGTCGAACCTGGGCAGGTTTCTCTTTTTGAACCCGAGCAGTATCTGGCGCTTAATAGCTCTTCGGGTACCGCTCTTTTTAGTGGGCAGGAGGCCTTAGAGGCTTTTGTGCGCGTGATAAAGGAGGGCTCTTTTGCTTGTTTGCAGGTAAAGGAAGAGATTCATCGCCTGTATCCTTCCGACACTTCACAAGCTGCCCTTATTGATGCTGAGAGCCTTATGGCTATGCATGCCTTTGATTTATCTCTTGCTGCTTATCTTCTGAATTCCTCGATCAGCTCCTATACCTTTGACACCTTGCTTGATCTTTATATGGGGGGTGCTTTGCCCGAGGAAAAAACGCTTGAAGAGCAGGCCGCTTCTCAGGCGGCTGCAGCACGTCAACTTTTTGAACCCTTGACTCAGGCGCTTGAGCGCGAAGGCTCCTTAGAGGTGTACCGCCAAATAGACCTTCCCCTAATTGCGGTGCTTTGCATAATGGAGCGCACCGGTGCAGCTATTGATACCGAGCACCTGCAAAGCCTCGGCGAGTCCAC
>CAYSMG010000034.1:0-3392 GCA_964432045.1 uncultured Eggerthellaceae bacterium | reverse complement strand
AGCGCACCGGTGCAGCTATTGATACCGAGCACCTGCAAAGCCTCGGCGAGTCCACCCAAAAGGAGTTGGATGCCCTAAAGAAAGACGCCTACAACCTAGCGGGAGAGGAATTTAATCTTGATTCCCCAAAGCAGCTCTCGCATATCTTGTTTGAGGTCCTAGGTCTCAAACCTCGTAAGAAAAATCAGCGCGGGTACTCCACCGATGCCAAGGTGTTGACGGACTTATCCTCTGAGCATGAGCTGCCCGGACTGGTTTTACGCTACCGAGAACTTGCGAAGATTAAATCTACCTATATCGATACCCTGCCTAAGCTGCGTGCGGCAGATGGTCGGGTGCATACCACCTTTCATGAGACCGTCACCACCACCGGCAGGCTTTCTTCCTCGGATCCTAACTTGCAAAACATTCCGGTGCGCACTGATTTTGGCCGACAGATTCGAGCCTGCTTTGTGCCCTTGCATAAAGGAGAGCTTTTCCTTTCTGCTGACTATTCTCAGATAGAATTACGCCTTTTGGCCCACCTTTCCCAGGATGCTCATCTTATAGACGCCTTTTGTTCGGGTATGGATTTTCATGCCGCTACGGCCTCGCGGGTTTTTGGGCTTGCGCTTGACGAGGTAACGCCTGAGCTGCGCAGCCGTGCAAAGGCAGTTAATTTTGGCATTGTCTATGGACAGCAGGCCTATGGTTTGTCCCAAAGCCTCGGCATTCCTTTTGGTGAAGCGAAGGAGATGATTGAGCGCTACTTTGAGGCTTATCCGGGAGTGCGAAACTATCTGGATGAAACGGTGGCCAAGGCGAAGGAGCGTGGCTATGCTGAAACTATGTATGGACGAAAGCGCCATATCCCCGAGCTGAAGTCTTCGAACAAGGTACAACGCAGTTTTGGCGAGCGAACGGCAATGAACCACCCCATGCAGGGCAGTGCCGCCGATATCATCAAGCTGGCTATGCGTCAGGTGCAAGAGCGCCTCTTCTCCGAGGGCTTTAAGGCACGCTTACTGGTACAGGTTCACGACGAACTCGATTTTAGCGTCCCTGAAGAGGAGCTTGAGGAACTTTCTGATATGGTTCGTACGGTGATGGAAAAGGTCACAAGCCTTGCGGTTCCCTTAGTGGTAGATGTTCAAAGTGGAACAAATTGGGCAGAGGCGCACTAGGGCTTGCAAGGGTGATCGAAACAAGGTTTGAAGCAAGGTCTCTGATAACAGTCTGCGAAGGCGACTGAAATACCCCGCCTTCAATGATCTCAAGCTTTTTGCTTAAAGCTCGGGCGTACTTCTTGCGAAGAATCTGCGAAAAAAGAGGGATGTAGGCAAATAATTTTGTCTTTACGAGGTGCTTTCTGCTAACATTCGTGAGGTTGCGCTCAGAGAAGGAGAGCGTAGCGTAGAAAGAGTGCGATGATACACGTTAGCTGTGCATTTGAACCCTTTGGACTTGCGACGGCAACGTTGAAAGTTATCGCCTTGCTGAGTTTACAAGGAGACACTCATGTACGCAATTGTAAAGACGGGCGGCAAGCAGTATAAGGTCGCTCCCGGAGACAAGTTAAACATCGAAAAGCTTGATGCCGAGGTGGGTTCACAGGTTGAACTCCAGGCCATTTGTGTGGTTGACGGCGAGACGGTAGAGCTTGATCCCGAAAAGGCCGCTGCCACTACGGTGACCGCAACGGTTCTCGAGCAATTCCGTGGCGAAAAGCAGCTGGTGTTTAAGTTCAAGAAGCGCAAGAATTACAAGAAGATGCGCGGACACCGTCAGTATCTAACCCGCGTTCACATTGATTCGGTGGGTTCGGTAGTGGCTGAGGCGGCTGAGCCTAAGGCAAAGGCCGCAACTTCTAAGAAGAAGGCCGATACTTCTAAGAATGAGGATAGCCCCGCTGAGGCGGATGGCGAGTAAGAAACAATAGGAGGTTTCTCATGGCTCATAAGAAAGGTCTTGGCTCTAGCCGTAATGGTCGCGATTCTCACGCAAAACGCCTAGGTGTAAAGATGTTTGCCGGTCAGCAGGTTCGTACCGGCAATGTGATTGTACGTCAGCGTGGGACTAAGTTTCACCCTGGTGACAATGTAGGGCGCGGCAAGGACGATACCCTCTTTGCCCTTTGCGATGGCACTCTCGAATTTACAAGGGGGGTCAAGCGCCGCGTGCATGTGCGTCCCGAGGCCTAATTTCTTAAGGTCTTGGCATAGTTCAAGTAAAAATTTGCGATGTCTGCTTTTGCCCTCTGGATTCCAGGGGGCTTTTTCGTATATTTGAGGTTATATGTTTATAGATAAGGTTCGCATACAGGTAAAAGGTGGCAATGGCGGCGCGGGCTGTATGTCCTTTCGTCGTGAGGCCCATGTGCCAAAGGGTGGCCCTGATGGGGGGGACGGAGGCCGTGGCGGAAATGTAATTCTTAAGGCCGACGCTGGTCTGTCTTCGCTTATTGACTACCGTTTCAAGCACCATTTCAAGGCCCAGCGAGGAACCCATGGCAAGGGCAGTCGCATGCATGGGGCTGCGGGTGAGGATCTCATTTTGCGGGTACCCGTGGGAACGACGGTGCGCCTTTGGGATGAAGAAAGCAAGCAAACAGGTGAGCTTCTGGCTGATCTGACCCATGATGGTGAAACTTTCACTGTTGCACGTGGGGGAGTAGGTGGTCGTGGAAATATTCACTTTGTTACCTCAACGAGGCGGGCGCCCGCTTTTGCTGAATTGGGAGAGCCAGCACAGGAACGCTGGATAGAGCTGGAAATGAAACTTATGGCCGATGCTGCTTTGGTGGGTGTACCATCGGCGGGTAAATCCTCCTTAATAGCCAAGCTCAGCGCCGCCCGACCAAAGATTGCCGATTATCCCTTTACCACCTTAGTACCAAACCTAGGAGTGGCGCGAACCGAGGACTCTAGCTTTGTGGTAGCCGATATTCCTGGACTTATTGAGGGGGCCCATGAAGGTCGTGGCCTAGGTCATGAGTTTCTGCGTCATATTGAACGCAGTGCCTTAATTGTTCATGTGGTAGATCTTACTGGGGGCCTAGAAGGGAGGGATCCCTTAGAAGACTATGAGACCATCAACCGGGAACTCGCCCTATATGCCAAAGACCTTACCCTACGTCCGCGTATAGTGGTGGGAAACAAGATTGATTCTCCCGGCACAGAAGAGACGGCCCGCCGACTTGCCGAGCGGCTTAAGGCCGATTCTTTGGCAGCTGCCAAAGGAGATGAGTACGGTGAACGTCTGATTGACCCTAAGCTCTATTTGATCAGTGCGCTTACCGGAGAAGGGGTTTCGTCGCTTAAGGCGGCAATAGGGCAGAAGGTACAAAGCTTACGCGAGGCAGCCCGGCTTGAGCTGAACAGCGAAAATGTGCAATATGATAAGGTTTGGGAACT
>CAYSMG010000033.1:6593-8599 GCA_964432045.1 uncultured Eggerthellaceae bacterium | reverse complement strand
CGGCAAATTCAAGATCAAAGACGCTTTCTGCCTCGGTCTCAAGACAGACCACAATGTTTTTGTGAGAAAGCATGTTTTCAAACAAGGGGGTGTAGCCCTGTGCCGGCATGCCCTGGTAGGAATCTTGGAAGTAGCGATTATCACGCGAAATAAACACGGGCACGCGCGCGGTTACCGAAGGATCCACTTCTTCAGGGGTAAGCCCCCACTGTTTTTGGGTGTAGTACAAAAAGACGTTCTTATAGACAAAGTCGGCCAGCTCTAAAAGCTCTGGATCATTCTGCTTGCGCAGTTCAATAATGGGCACCTTGCGCTCATCGCCAAAAACTTCAACCAGTTTAGCAATGAGTTTTTCGGCCTTTTCTTTCCCAAAGGCAATCTCCATTGAGTTTTTGTTAAAGGGAACCGGCATGTAGGTACCATACCAATCGGCTAAAACCTCATGCTGATAATCACGCCAGTCAGTAAAGCGACGAATGTAGTCAAAGACACGCTTATCGTTGGTGTGGAAGATATGCGGCCCATAACGATGCACCAAAATGCCCGCCTCATCATAGTCGTCGTACATATTTCCACCAATATGCGCGCGCTTTTCAATAAGCAAGACCCGCATACCGCCACGTTCGGCAAGTTCGCGTGCGCACACAGCACCAGCAAAACCCGAACCCACTACCACTGCATCAAAATCTTGAATATCAATATCTTTAAATGCAGAGTATTGAACACTCATGAAATTCCTTTCGCATGCTTGGGTTGCAATGTTTGAAGCCCTAAGCAAAGAAGGGCTTTTGCCCCTGTGCTAGCCCAGCTTCAAGTATTCCCAAGACAAAAATTTGTAAAAAAGCAGTGAAGCTTATCTTTTAGCTGTAACCTAAGCGCATCTTTATTGCACCGCGAGCCATTTTACCGGGAAGCGTAAGGCCTGCGGGGATTATCATACAAACCTAATATTTCCTTTGGCGTGAGGTATGCGCCCAAGTAATGCAGTAGGAGGCTAAATGAGTTCGTTTCTTAGTTCTATGGTTGCCCGGGCAAAGGCAGATCGGCAGACCATTGTCTTACCCGAAGGCAACGACCCCCGTACCTTAGAAGCGGCTGAACGCATCCTTGCTGACGATGTAGCAAATCTCATAATCTTAGGCGATAGCGACCTAATCTCTGCCAGCGGGCGAAAACTTGATGCTGCCCAAATTCTTGATGTACGAACCTCACCCTTGCGAGAAGAACTGGCCGAAGCCCTTTTTCAGCTGCGCCAGCATAAGGGTGTAAGCAAAGAGCAGGCTCTAGCTCTTATGGATGATGTTTTGTATTTCGGCGTAATGCTGGTAAAAACTGGGTATGCAAAGGGCATGGTAGCCGGCGCCTGTCATGCCACCGCTGACGTACTACGACCCTGCCTACAGATTCTTAAAACTGCTCCCGGGGTCAAATTGGTGAGTTCCTTTTTTGTCATGGTGGTACCCGACTGCGAATACGGAGAGAACGGCACCTTCATCTTTTCTGATTGTGGACTTGAAGTACAGCCTGATGCAGAACGCCTTGCTCATATTGCTATTAACTCCGCGCGCTCATGGCGCAGCCTTATGGGCACCACGCCCACTGTGGCACTTATGTCACATTCGACCTATGGTTCGGCAAGAAATGACGATGCCCGCAAGGTGGCAGAAGCTACAGAAATTGCACGCGAGTTAGCCCCCGACCTTACCCTCGATGGCGAACTTCAAGCCGATGCTGCCATGGTGCCAAGCGTTGGTGCTTCAAAGGCCCCCGATTCTGCCGTGGCAGGAAAGGCAAATGTCTTGGTGTTTCCCGACCTTGATGCTGGCAATATTGGGTACAAGCTGGTACAGCGCCTAGCAAAGGCCGAGGCTTACGGGCCTATCACCCAGGGCATCGCTGCCCCGGTAAACGACCTCTCGCGTGGCTGCAGCGCTGATGACATTGTGGGCGTTATTGCCATTACCTGCGTACAGGCCCAAGCTCAGGCACAAGGCTAAAGCCTAGGC
>CAYSMG010000033.1:0-6493 GCA_964432045.1 uncultured Eggerthellaceae bacterium | reverse complement strand
TTTAGTCGTGTACTAGCTCATAGGTGTCGCGAGCAATCATAAATTCCTCGTTGGTAGGAATGATGATGATGCGCACCTGCGAGTTATCGGCCGATATCTCACGCTCAAAGCCCCGCTCGCGGTTGCGTTCCTCATCCAAAATGATACCCAGCGGCTGTAAACCCGCGAAAATCATGCGGCGCATCTTCTCGCAATTTTCACCCACACCAGCAGTAAGAACGATGGCATCAACCCCGCCCATAACCGCAATATATTGACCAATGTACTTTTTGACCGAATTGGAGTACATGTCATAGGCCAGCTGAGCACGCTCATGACCTTCTTCGGAAGCAGTGCGCACGCTGCGAAGATCGTTGCTAATACCAGAAATACCCAAAAGCCCCGACTGCTTATTCATCAGATCGTTTACCTCTTGGGCGCTAAGATTTTCATGCTCCATTAAAAAGGGAACGATAGCCGGGTCAATCGCACCACAGCGGGTGCCCATCATCAAACCGTCAAGAGGGGTCAAACCCATTGAGGTATCGACCGCTACCCCATGGTCAATGGCCGACATAGAGCAACCATTGCCCAAATGGCAGGTAATAAGCTTAAGATCCTCAAGCGGTTCATCTAAAACAGCCGCTGCACGTTCGGCAATATAGCGGTGAGAAGTTCCATGGGCTCCGTATTTGCGGATATCGTATTTTTCATACAGCTCATAAGGTAAAGGATACATGTAGGCCTTTGGCGGCAAGGTCTGGAAAAAAGAGGTATCGAAGACCGCCACCATAGGCACGCCTGGCATGTGCTTCTGGCAGGCATAAATGCCCATCAGGGCCGCTTTGTTGTGCAGAGGCGCAAGCTCAGCAAGCTCGTCAATCTTGGCAATGACTTCATCGTCAATAATGACCGAACGATCAAAGTACTTACCACCCTGAACAATACGATGCCCCACAGCATCTATCTCTTGAAGAGAATCAATTGCCTTGGCAGGACCACTAACCAAAGATTCCAAGACCAAGGCCATGGCCTCATCGTGGTTTGCCATTTTCGCATCAATGACTTCTTCGTTTTCATCAAGACCATGCTTATGAAAGGACTCTACCGAACCCACCCGCTCACAAATTCCCTTAGCAAGCAAGGCATGCGTTTCTACATGCAGAAGCTGATATTTCAAGGAAGAAGACCCTGCATTGATCACTAATACGTTCAACTACCCGCCTCCTTTACAAAATCCTAAAAGAGCCATTGTAGGAAGGGGATGTGTGCACGCCGTGTTCAAGGATGGCACTTTCGGCAAGCGGCGCTTCACGACCCTGTGACCGAATCACTAAAGGAGATTTATTTGGCCGGACTTCCATCGTTCATAGGAGCACCGCCTAGTACGTGAACATGTATATGATGCACGCTTTGCTGCGCGTCGGCTCCGGTATTTACAATGACGCGGTACCCACTCTGGTCAACACCCTTTAGCTGAGCCACCTGAGAAACAGCACCAAAGAGCTTTCCCATTTCTTCAGTGGGAATACCATCCCCAATGTTGTCGTAGTGGTTCTTCGGCACAATGAGGGTGTGGCAGGGCATCTGGGGGTTCACATCTTCGAAGGCAAAGACATCATCGTCTTCGTATACCTTGGTAGAAGGCAGTTCTCCCGCTATGATCTTGCAGAATAAGCAGTCGTCCTTTTTCATGATCTTAACCTTTCTCTGAAACGAAAAGCGTTACTAAAGCCTGAACCGAGAACTGTAACTAGGACAGGGTTTCGTCGCGTGTTTGGTCATCGGGTGCGGTATCTAGCTGACCCATAAGCACCTCAACCTTTTGCTGAGCGCCAGCAAGGCGTTTTTGAAGCGAGGAAAGCAGCGCCACGCCACGTTCGTAACCCACCAGACTTTCTTCAAGCTCAAGCGTATTGCCCTCTAGTTTAGCCACAATAGCATCAAGTTGTGCTAAGGCGTCTCGGAAAGACAGCTGATCAACCGGTGTTGAGTCAAAGGGGTCTGTCCTCGATATCTCTGATGCCCCTGCTGCCCCTGAAGCTACCGCACCCAAATCCTGACCTGTGACACTCATATAAGATCCTTTCTCGCTTGTGCCTTACCCTTACTCCCTAAGGAAGAGAAATGGCACCGGTTTCCACACGAGTTGTGGCCGCAACCTTACAGGCTATCTGGCCATCCGAAACAGTAAGGTTAAGAGAGGCTCCCACTTCCACCTCTGTAGTGCTCTTAACAATTACTCCTTCAGAATTGCGCGCAATGGAATAACCCCGCCCAAGAATAGTCAAAGGTGAGAGGTTATGAAGGCGTGCCGCAGCAAGCCCAATTTGCTGACGAAAGCGTTGAGTTAGACCCCTACCACAAAGCCTAAGACGCTCCCTTTGGCGACGTACCTCACCCTCAGATGTTTGGAGCTTTTGCGGAAGAGTACGATACAGACGCTCTCCCCGCTGAACACATGCCTGCTGATGCCGCTCTAAGACACCCGGTAAAGCACGGGAGAGTCGGCGTGCCAGCTCATCAATTTTGACCCTGTTTCGTTCAAGCCCCAGCGGCAAGGCTCGCTCCAAACGCCCCGCCAGCTGGTCAAGCCCTAAAGCTTCTTGAGCAAAGAGCTGCGTTGCATCGCGAAGCACAGGGCGACTTGCCAAGCGGTCAAGTTTTGCTGCGGCCTGACTGAGATTTTGGCGCATCGCAGCTTGCAAGATATTTGTTTGCCCAGAAAGCTGCTTTGCAAGTTCATGTTGGTCGGGACAGGCCGCTGTCGCTGCCCAGGTGGGTGTTGAAGCACGCACATCAGCTACCATGTCGGCTATGAAGGTATCGGGCTCATGCCCAATGCCGGTTACTACCGGAACCGGACAAGCAGCAATAGCACGCGCAAGACCCTCGTCGTTAAAGGGCATCATTGACTCATAGGAGCCCCCACCCCGACCAAGCACTATTACCTGCGCACCCGCACGAGCCACGCACTCAAGCCCCTCTATAAGTCCCTGGGCCGCCAAGGCACCTTCCACCTGCACCCCTGCGACCAAAACGCGCGCAAAGGGCCAGCGCCTGCGCAGGGTTCGCAGCATATCGTGAACCGCATCGCCATGAGGCGAGGTCACAAGGCCCACTACACCAGGATAGCTTGGTAGCGGCCTCTTTCTTTGCGGATCCATCAGACCCTCTGCCTGCAGCTTTTGGGCGCGCTGAGCCACTTCCATGCGCAGCCGCCCCTCACCTGCAAGCTCAAGATGGCGCACATCGAAGTTCATAGTGCCTCGGGCCGCATACAGACTAAAGTGTCCTGTCAGCTCTACGAGCTGCCCCACTTCTAAGTTCAGGTTTGCCTTGTGATAAAGAGAGTTCCACATCAGGCAGGACAGCGAGGAAGACCTATCTTTTATGGTGAAGTAAACTGCCTTATAGCTCGGCTTTGCCTTAACCTCGGATACCTCACCCACTACCCGCAACTGAATGTCCTCAAGGGCAGCTTTTGCCACCTTCAAAGCTTCTGAGACGCTTAGGGGCGCATTCTTACCCGGAGAAGAAGATGCCGAGTCAAAGCTTTGCGGGGCTTCCTGCTGCACCCCAGAACCTGCCGCTGGGGTATCGTAGTCGGAATACCGTGGGCTGGCTGGCATATTTAATCGTTTCTCTGCTGGCCCAAAAGCCAAAGAAGCTGCAAGATAGAAGTAAGTGCTGCCGCCACATAGGTAAGGGCACAGGCGCGAAGCACGCTTGCAGAACCAGAGCGCTCATTGGCCGGCATGCCAATCGCGCCCATATAGGCCATAGCTCGACTTGAGGCATTAAATTCCACCGGCAGAGTCACCAACTGAAACAAGACCACGGCGGCATACATAATGATTGCCAAGGTTATAAGTCCGCTCAACTGCATCACAACACCCAAAAGCAGAATAAAGACCCAGGCGTTTGAAGCGGCATTTGCCACCGGCACCAAGGATCCCCGTGCCTTCATGGGCATATAGCCCTGAGCATACTGACAGGCATGCCCCACCTCATGACAAGCCGTAGCCGTTGCGGTAATAGTGCGGCCATCATAGGCCTCGGGCGAAAGCGTAACCGAATTAGTACGCGGGTCAAAAAAGTCCTGACCATGCCTTCCTCTTTGTACGGGTACATGCGAAATACCGTAATAGGCCAGCATTTGACGAGCGGCCTCGGCACCGGTAAGTCCATTTCCTATGGGCACGCGCTGGTACTTCTTAAGCTGATGGTTTACCCAGGCTGTGGCTCCGCAGCCCAAAACCAGGGTGACTACAATCAACAACAAATAACCCGAGCTGAAATACATGCGGGTATTCCTCCTTTAGTTGTCCTGTCTTTTCGTAAAACATTGTCCATCTTTAGCGCCTTGTCGCGCTACCCTAAGTTGCGTATCTTCAAGAGAAAGCGCAAGCTTACCATCTAATAAATCCAAAAGTTCTTCACCCACAATAGAACGTCGCCAACCACGAAGCAGCTCGACATTATCGCGATACCCTCGCGCCATGCGCACAAGGTCATCATGACTGGCAAGGGTAGGCATGGCAATGCCGTTTTCCTTTGCCCTCAGACGCACCAAAGCTGTCATAAGATCTATGGCGGAATCGACATTGCGCTCACTCTTACCCGAACGATCAAGCTCCGGCCAGCTATCGGGAGGCGAATCGAGGGCTGAACGTATAAGTCTCAGTACCCGACGCGCCTCTTGGACAGGAAGCTTTTCGCGCATGCCACGCACTAGATACAAATCGCTAATTGAGTGCGGCTCGCGCTTGCAAACCTCTACCACCTGCTCATCAGTAAGTACCCACTTACGAGGAACATCACGATTTTGAGCTTCTAGCTCGCGCCAAGCAGCAAGCTCTCGAGCGGCAGCCATCTGCCGGCGCGAAAGCGAAGTGCCACGCTTCAGACGGCGATAACGTTCGCGCTCATTTTCCCGATAATGCTCCGGGTTGGCCATTTCCTGAAATTCTGGCTCCAGCCAGGCAAGACGATCCAACTCAAGCAGATGGGCGTACATCTTGGCATACAGCTTTGGAAGATACACTACATCGTCTGCAGCATAGTGCAGTTGAGACTCTGATAAAGGTCGGTGTGACCAGTCGGTATAAGAATCAGTCTTCGGCAGCTGAACACCCAACTCAGCATAGATAAGCGAGGCAAGACCAATCTGCTGCGTATGCCCAAGCACGGCTGCCGCCACCTGGGTATCGAACAAAGGCGAGGGTACAAAGCCCATTTCATGCAGAATTATTTCTAGATCTTGCTTGCCCGCATGAAAGATCTTCACCATTTCCGCTTTGGTAAACAAGGGAATGAGCGCATCGAGATTCTTTAGTGCAAAAGGATCAATCAGCGCCGTTTCTTTTCCAGTCGACAACTGCAGAAGACAGAGTTTTGGATAATAGGTTTTCTCGCGAAGAAATTCAGTGTCTACCGCCAGTACAGGCGAATCCTGCACTTGCCTGACAAACTCCGCAAGCGATTCTTGATCGGCTATGTACATGCAGAGAGGTTCCTTGCCTTAACTTTCTTATTCATGTTGTACCATGCATCATAACAGCAGAAAGGAGCTTTCGTGAAACTGCTTGTCATTAACAATCTGAACTCCGGATACGGCGAAGGTGCCATTTACGACTTCATACGCGTATTTGCTCACGATGGCGATGAGGTATGCCTGCGCTGCACCGATGGCTCAACCGACCTTACTACCATGCTTGAAGGGGCCGAAAACTTTGATGCGGTGGTGGCCAGCGGAGGCGATGGTACGGTTGCGGCCATAAGTTATAGCTTGGCATACACCGGCATTCCCGTTCTGCCCTTCCCTGCCGGTACCGCTAATCTTCTTGCACTTAACCTTGCCTCGCCCAACGAAACGCACGCCCTAGCAAAGCTTATACGCACCGATCGCACTCTTGACTTTGATCTAGGAGAAATTAGCGCTGGTGGCATAACACATGGCTTTGTCATTATGGCCGGCGCTGGCTACGATGCGGCCATCATGCGCGATGCCAAGCCAAACAAGCGCCTTTTGGGCTCAATGGCCTACTTTTCGGCTGCCATTGCGAATGCCTCAGCTCAAAAGTCGCGCTTTGTTATAGACCTTGATGGTAGGCAATTTGAAAGCGAGGGACTGGGCGTTTTGCTGGTGAACTTCGCCAAGCTACAGTTTGACCTGGCCGTTACCCACGAAAATGAGCCTCGCGACGGCGTTTTGGGTGTGGTGGTTCTTAAAGCAGAAAATGCTTTTGGACTAATACCTGCTCTTATTGCCACGGTGCTTGACCGCGATGGCGAACACCCTGACCGTACCGAGTCGCTTGAGATCTTTTATGCACAAAAGGTAAGGGTAGAAGCTGATCCTCCTATGGAAATTCAGTTCGACGGAGAAGCCACCGGGCTTACCACACCCTTTAGCGCACGAGTGCTGCCAGGCGCTGCACGCTTTTATGTGTCGGAAGAAGGTTTTGAGCTCTTCGCCGGTAAATAGGACTCAAGCTACAGCAATAGATGT
>CAYSMG010000032.1:0-8745 GCA_964432045.1 uncultured Eggerthellaceae bacterium | reverse complement strand
AGTTGCCCGAGCAAGGCGTATGGCGTCATGGCCACCAACGTCCCCATCATCGGCGTGCTCGAGCCCGGAAGCGAGGTCTGGCGGATCATCGAGGAGTCCGGCTGTGGCGTGCTCGCACAGACGGGAGACTACGGCTCTGTAGAGCGGGCGCTCTCCGAGGTGATTGACAGCAAGGAGGCGTTTATAGAGTCCCATTCGACCGGCAGAGCGTTTCTCGAGGCAAGCCTGACGCGCGAGCGGGCCGTGGAGCGGTATCGCAACCTGTTTGAGAGGGTGGCGAGCAGCTGATGGCCGGCATCGCAAACCCCCTTGCCAACCTCGTCGCACGGGCCCAGGGCGTCAAGCTCGGAAAGGGCGTTCGGTTTGTGGGCATTCCCGCCGTGGTAAAGACCAGTGGCTCCGTGATGGAAATAGGGGACCGGTGCACCATCAACAGCTCCTTTCTTTCCAACCTTGCGGGTCTGTATCAGCGGACCGTGCTGATGGCCCGAGACGGCGGGACGTTGCGCATAGGCCACGACACCGGTCTTTCCGGCGCAACGGTATATGCGAAGAGGCGCATCGAGATTGGGAACGGCTGCCTCATTGGGGCAAACGTAAAGATCTTTGACACCGACTTCCATCCGTCCGACCCCGAGCTCAGGCGCCGGGACCCGAATGCGGGAAAGACGGCCCCGGTAACGATAGGCGACAACGTCTTCATCGGGGCAAACGCCATGGTTCTCAAGGGCGTGACCATCGGCGACGATGCGGTCGTTGCCGCTGGAAGCGTCGTCGTCAAGGATGTTCCCGCCGGGACCTTGGTCGGCGGAAACCCCGCAAAGGTCATGAGGAGACTGACCAAGTGAGAGTTGTCCAGATTAACAGTTTTGGGAACTTGAGCACGGGAAGCGTCATGCGGCAGCTTGACGAGGAGTACCGCTCCCAGGGGTTCGAGACGTGGATGTTCTGGGGGAGAGGGCGTTCCACGGAGAGCCAGCGGTCAGTGAACTTCAACACAAAGGTGAACCTCTATGCCGACGTCCTCGCAACGCGCCTTGACGGAAGGGCCGGCTTTCACTCAAAGGGCGTGACGAGGAGACTCCTAAAGCACCTCGAAGAGATTGATCCGGACGTGGTGCATCTGCACAACCTGCATGGCTACTACGTCAACGTTGAGATGCTGTTCTCGTGGCTCGTGTCCCACCGCTGCCAGGTTAGGTGGACCCTGCACGATTGCTGGGCGTTTACGGGCCATTGCGCGTACTTCACCTATGTGAAGTGTGCGCAATGGCGGTCTCATTGCGCGTACTTCGAAAAATGCCCGCAGCTCAACACCTATCCCAGGACAATCTGCAAGAGGAATTGCGCGAGAAACTTCGAGGACAAGAGACGCATCTTCACCTCCGTCGCGCCGGACAGAATGACGCTGATCACGCCGTCTCACTGGCTGGCTGGCCTGGTCAGGGGGAGCTATCTCGGGGATTACCCGGTGGAGGTGCGTCACAACACGATTGACACCGGTGTATTCAAGCCGACGTCGAGTGACTTCCGTGAGCGCTACGGCATCGGAGACCGCTTCATGATTCTTGGGGTTGCGAGCACCTGGACCACCAGAAAGGGCCTCGATGACTTTATCAGGCTTACCGGGACCCTTGATCCCAAGGAAGCCGCAATCGTGCTCGTGGGTCTCAGCAAACAGCAGGTCGGGGCTTTGCCCGAGGGGGTTGTTGGTGTGACGCGCACGGATTCTCGGGAGGAGCTCGCGGGCATCTACTCGACGGCAGACGTCTTCTTCAACCCCACCCGGGAGGAGAACTATCCAACCGTGAACCTCGAGGCCGAGGCCTGCGGTACGCCGGTAATCACCTACGACACGGGCGGGTGTAGGGAAACGATTCATAGGGCGAGCTCGTATGTTGTGAACTCCTATAAGGGTGCCGAGTGGGCAATTCGAAATAGAATGGGAATCAAATGAGGGAAGAATTGCCTTCCAGGTCATCTACAGATTTAAACGAGCTGATAAATCGGCGAATATCTCACGCTACATTATTGTTAGCCATTATCATGGTTCTTCTTATCGTCAGTCTCGCCATGTCCATAATCACGGCCTCGTCAATTAGGGTTGGCGGGTCCGACGTTCCCGTATTGGTTACATTCTCAATCAATGGCGTTCTGTCATTAGCGATGCTTGTTGTCGAGTCGCTCAGAAGACCTTTCTCGCTCGCAATGATACATTGGATATTTTACATCTGCTTCTTCGTGGTTGCGCCAGTTTGCCAGTACATAAATGGGTACTCATGCTGGGATTATCTCCTATCTGATGATTTGATGCTCATGACGAATTTCATCTTGCTCATCTGGGGAGGGACGTTTGCGATATTTTCCAATCTATCAACTCAGCGAAAGATAGCTTCTCCCAGAACAAGAAGAAGTGGGCGGATTCAGCATCGAATCAAGATGACCACAAAACGAGCTGCGCTGCTGATCCTCGCATCCGCAATATCAGTAGCTGCTTTAGTTTGGCTTGTCGGTATTGAAAACCTCTTTTCTCGCAGCACATATGACCTTGGGCTTGATCAGACGCTGTCGCTTGTTGTCGATAAGGTTTTGAGAGCGACACCCCTCTTTGCGCTTGTCTTTATTATTGCGGGAGACGAGAGGCATCCCTTAATTGTGATATTGGGAGTCAGTCTTCTACTGATTGCGGATTTCCCGACTGGGATGGCTAGATATAACGCTGCTGTGATTTACGGTGGGCTGTCTCTGTTGTTGTTCCCTGCTATGCGTAAGAAGGGCATATTTCCCATTGTATTTCTCGTTGCTTTCCTCGTATTGTTTCCGGCAATCAACACCTTCAGGGCGAACGAATTGAGCTTGATCCAGTTCGTGGCCGCTATTGAGGATTCCATCAAGAATATTCCGGTTGGGTTTTGTGCAGGTGACTACGATGCCTATTCTATGCTCGCCCGTTCTATTCAATATGTTGAGCGTTGGGGGACGACAAACGGCGGACAACTGCTGACGGCACTTCTATTCTTTGTGCCGAGATCAATATGGCCGGCGAAGGCGATGGGATCAGGTTCAACTATTGCGGATGCTCAGGGACAGGAATTTACAAATTTAAGCTGCCCCCTTCCTGCTGAAGGAATAATAAATTTCGGTAATATTGGTTTGGTGCTGCTTGCGATTACATTTGGGGCGGTCTGCAAGCTGGTTGATGACTGCTACTGGAATGAAGGCGAGGGTATGCAGCCACGAGGCCTATCTCTGTTCTATCCGTTTCTCTGCATGTTCTATTTCTTCATGATGAGAGGGGATTTACTATCGAGTACCGCCTATTTGGTCGGTTATGCTGCAGTCTTCATCGTTATGTATTTTCTTCTGAGTAGGGATAAATCTTTTGGGCAATGCCAATAGAGCCGTACTTAGTAAGTATCCGTCTCAAACAAGTCCGCCTACATATCAAAATAATTTGAATAGCTAGATCATCTCAAATCTTGATACAGATCATAGTTGATGCGGGAGAAGGACTATGTCGAATCTCATCATGGAGGCGCTTGCATTCAATCATGGCCGGGCAGCCGGCATAAATGTCGAGGAAAGCAATAACACGGCAGACAATTATGTCGAATCTGCTATCGTTTCGCTTGCAAGCGCTAAGAGGGAGAATCCTGACTGCGAAGTATCCCTCTATTGCAATGACCCCCTTAGTGGGTGTTATGTTGATATTGCTAAGCGCCTCGGCATCGGTATTAAAGCAGTTCCCTTCGATAACTACGTTTTTGATTCGAAACTTCCTTGGCACCTGGCATATTACAAGCTGTGCGCGCTCAAGTATGCTGTCGACGAGGGCTATGAGGCCATATGTCTCTTGGATACTGACACGTGGAGCACGGGGTCGGTTTCAGAGCTGCTTGATTGTCGGGGGGGGTCTTCATGATAGAGCTTGAGAGCCGCCTTTCTGATAATGACAGAATTGCCATGGAGCGAACCTATAACATGCTCAATCTCGAATGGCGTATAGCTCCATACCCGAGATGTTGGGGCGGGGAGTTTGTTTGCGGCGACACTAGTAGCCTGAGACTGCTCCTAGAAGGTTGCGACGTTGTATATGCCCGCATGAATGATCTTGGTGTCTTCTCAGAGCGCGGGGATGAGTTCTTGCTCTATGTTTCGGCGAACCGCGTTGGTTTTCCCGCCGTGCCCGCGAACGGATACGTTCACCGTATTTGGACCGGGCGGTATTACACTCCGAGTCGTCACGAATCTTATGCCGTGTTACATCTTCCGCAAGAGAAGAACTACGCTTTCCCGAGAGCTTGGAGAGCTCTAGAGCAAGGTAGATTGGTTGATACAAATACATTCAAGAGGTGGTGCGGGCTGCGCCCATCAAAAAGGCCTTTTGATCCTGTGTGGGGCTTGTCGCGCGTTGCCCAGAAAGTAGGACCCTAGACTTCGAGAGCTGCATGGTAATCCCCAATGCAAGCGATGAGTTTAGAGGATAAGAGTCTTGGCGCATAATATAAAAGTTTCGATATATTCAAATTTCCTAAACTCGCATCAGCTCCCGTTGGCCCTGGCATTTTCGAATATGGCTGGAGTTGATTTTGCGTTCATCTCTTTGCTGGAGACGCAGGGAGTAGTCGGAAGAAAATCGCTGGACTATGACTATCCCTTTGTGATTCGCGAATATGAGAGCGCGGAGCAAAAAGAATACGCAATGAGGCACGCAGTCGAAGATGACATAGTCATATTCGGAGATATGGCGGGTCAAGAGCAGTATGTTAAATGCCGGGCGAAGTCTGGCCGTACATTCTTTAGATACACAGAGCGCCTGCTCAAACGCGGGGATTGGTGGAGATTCTTCCTACCTAAGATTTATAGAACTTGGGCTCGCTTTACGAAGTATAAAAATGATTCGTACATCTTATGCGCAAGCGCTTACGCCTCAAGAGACTTGGCAATGTTTGGCTATCCAAGAGATAGATGTTTGAAATGGGGCTACTTTCCAGATGTCGCTCCTTTCGAAGGTCGTTTTGTAAGAAAGGTTCAGGGTAAGGTCTCCATGTGTTCTGCGCAGAGACTTATTGGTTGGAAGCGCGTCGATTTGCAGGTGCGGCTCGCGGCGCTTCTGCGGCGGGATGGCTACAACTTTAATATCAGAATAGGAGGTTATGGACCGGAGAGAAGGCACCTTGAAAAGTTAGCAGAACGCCTTGGTGTCGATGATTGCGTTGAGTTTCTTGGAGAGCTCGATTCAAATGCTGTGCGTAGCTTGATGCGAAGCAGTGACATTTTTTTAGCGACGAGCAATAAAAAGGAAGGGTGGGGGGCAACAGTTAACGAAGCGATGGCTGCAGGCTGCTGTGTTGTTGCTTCTGACCAAGTCGGATCTGTTCCGTATCTTATTGAGGATGGGGTATCCGGACTTACCTATGCGGGCGTTAGCCTTGATAATCTATACGTGGCTACTAAGAGAGTTTTAGATGATACAAATCTCATCCAGAATATAGCTTTTAACGCCATTAATACCATTAAGACACTTTGGTCTGCAGAAGAGGCCGCCAAGAGACTCGTCGAGTTTTATGCGAACTCTAATAGTGCACAAGGTTACGATTTCAAATCGGGTCCGCTGTCTCCTGCTTAGGATTGGATTTTCGGCGCTTCACCAACCCAATCCTAAGAGTTGATGATTCTGGCAGCCATGAAGCGTGGTGATTGCGACGCCTACCGCGAGTAGCGTAGAAGTACGTTAGAAATCACTGGCCTGCACGGCCCTCCCTATAATTTAGTTTGGTCGCCATCTCGTCTCTGTGCTCGCTATCCTGGCAGCTGAGCTTAGATTGACTCGGATAAGTTAACGCAGCATATCTTTATGTTTAAAACAAATAGATTAATATATAATTATTAGGGCAAACCATAATGAGCAAAACTAAACTTAGCCAAATTAAACTCGGTGCCGTTATCTCGTACGCGTCTGTTGCCTTTTATACTCTGTCAGGCCTGATATACACGCCGTGGATGATTTCCTGCATCGGTTCCGATGATTACGGCCTGTATACGCTCGCCATCTCCGTCGTCAACTTCTTTCTGCTCGACTTCGGGCTCGGAGACGCGGTCTCGAGATTCATGTCGAAATTCTACGCTGAGGATAAGGACGAGCTCGTCGCCGGGTTCCTAGGGATTGTCTTTAAGGTCTATCTGATGATTACCGCGGCTATCGCCGCTGCTCTGCTCGTCATCTACCTGAACATTGATGCGATCTATGCGGGACTCGGTACGAGTCAGCTGAAGGTGTTTAAGGGTCTATATCTCATCGTTGCGATGTACAGCCTGTTCTCGTTCCCGTTTACGCCCCTCTCTGGCATCCTCACGTCTAAGGAACGCTTCGTAGCACTGAACCTCTGCAACCTCGCGCAGAAGGTCATGACTGTCGCTCTGATTGTCGTTGCACTTCTCCTTGGCTGGGGTGTCTATGCCCTGGTCGCCGTCAACGCACTCGTCAGCGTTGCCGTTACTTTGGCAAAGCTGTTCATAGTCACGAAGAGGACGGATGTGACCGTCAGTATTAGAGCATGGGATGCGGAGACTGCCAAGCAGGTGGTCGGCTTCTCTGTGTGGGTCACAGTAACGCAAATCTGCCAGAGGCTCATCTTCTCTATCATGCCCTCGATTATTGCAATGAGCTCGTCGACTGCCGAAGTGACTCTGTTCGGGCTGGCGTCGTCTCTTGAGGGGTACGTCTATACGGTCGCGGAGGCTTTGAACGGCATGTTCATGCCGAAAGTCTCGCGCTCGCTTGCCGGGGAAGGCGAGGAGCTTCAGACCTTGATGACCCGTATCGGCAGGATTCAGCTCTACATCATCGGTTTCATTTTTGTCTGTTTCTTTGCGATTGGTACGCGCTTTGTGGATTGCTGGATGGGGGAGGGATACGAGTCCCTGTGGATTTGCACAGTCCTCCTTATCCTTCCGTCGATGATTGAGCTTCCTCAGATGATTGGCGGGACGGCGATTACGGCTTCAGGGCACGTTAAAGAGAAATCCATCGTATTTATTGGGATGGCGGTCTGTAATATAGTCCTCGGTTTCGTACTCACGCGCGCCTTCGGGGCTTTTGGAGGATGCGTCTCAATCTGTGCGTCGTATCTCTTGCGCACGCTTGGCGAGAATGTTTTGTATAAAACGAAGCTCAATATCGACCTCGCCTCCTTCTTCTCCGAGACGTTCCTGAGGTGGCTGTTGCCGGCCTCGCTTACTCTGACGGCTGGCTGTGTCATTTCTGCTGTTATCCCATTCGGAGGATGGATCGGTCTAGTGGTGTGCGGAGTTGCCCAGTTGCTCGTATACGCTCTGACGTGCTGGGTTTTCGCGTTCGATGAATACGAGAAGAACTTGGTGGCAGGTCTTTTGAGACACCGGCTTTGATGTTCGCTTTGACTTTGGCGCATTCTGCTGGCCGGGAACCAGCTGACATGTCAACGAGCGCGCGGATAATAAACCCGCACCAGAGGGCATCCCAGACCCATTTATCCAGCAGTATTGTGACCTTCTTTATCTCTGCGACGAATGGTTCACTTGGGCGCTGTTAGCGCACTCGCTCATGCCGTACAAGCTTTATATATCCCGCTGCGTGAACGGGCTCAGTCTGCGTCAGAGGGTGTGCCGTCGCATTGCCATGCCTGTGCGGTATTCGCCACGCTGACGGTTTCGACAGCTTTTATGGTCCGACTGTTCGTCGAAGACCAAACCTATGTGACATAAGGAGTCTCATGAGCATAGATGATGAGTACCACCGCTGGTTGGATCGCTGCGGCGAGGGGGAGGCCGGCGGGCTCCGTGCGCTTACTCGTGACCGGGCGGAGCTCGAGGACGCGTTTGTGCGCGACCTGCGCTTTGGCACCGGTGGTCTGCGCGGGAAGGTCGGGATCGGCCCCAACCGGCTCAACGCCTGGACGGTGGGGAAGGCCACGCAGGGGCTCGCGGACTACCTGAACGGGCGGCTCGACGGCCCTACCGCCGTGATCGCGCGCGACAGCCGTAGGGGCGGCGGGGGGTTCGCGCGCCGTGCAGCCGAGGTCTTTGCGGCAAACGGCATCCGGGCGTTCGTCTTCGACGGCGTCGCCTCGACGCCGGAGCTCTCCTTTGCCGTCCGCGACCTTGGCTGCTCGGTCGGTGTGTGCGTCACGGCGTCGCACAACCCGGCGGAGTACAACGGATACAAGGTCTACGGGCAGGACGGCTGCCAGATTACGACCGGTGCGGCGAGAGAGATTCAGCAGGCGATTGACGCGGTGGACGCGTTCGACGGCGTCCGTTCGCTCCCCTGGGACGAGGGGATTGCGAGTGGCCTTATACTGACCGCGGACGACGGCGTGAGGCAGCGCTATCTCGACGCGGTGGCCGACGGGCTCGAGGACGTCGACTGCTCGGGGCTCTCCGTCGCGTACACGCCGCTCAATGGGACGGGTCTGGAGCCCGTGCGCTCCGCGCTCGCCCGGGCTGGGGTCGGTCGCGTCGAGGTGGTGCCAGGGCAGGCCGCCCCCGACGGGGGTTTCCCTACCTGTCCCAGGCCCAACCCGGAGGTGCCCGAGGCCATGGAGCTCGTGATTTCGCTTGCGCGGGAGCGCGGCTGCGGCCTCGCCCTCGCCACCGACCCGGACGCGGACCGCGTGGGCGTGGCCGTCCCGCACACGGGTGCCTGGCGCCTCCTCACGGGCAACGAGGTGGGCGAGCTCCTCATGGACTGGTTGTTCGGCCGTG
>CAYSMG010000031.1:0-8965 GCA_964432045.1 uncultured Eggerthellaceae bacterium | reverse complement strand
TGGCAAAGAAACAAAGATACTGCCATAAGCAAGGGGCGGTGGGAGCGTGAAAGCACCAGCCGCCCCTTTTGTGTAGGAATTGTAAACCTCAGCAAACTTCTTGACCTCAGCCAAGAGTTAACCTAATATAACACTTGTCAGCAGGACGGCCTCTGAATTTGGAACTGATACGAGGCCTAAAGCTCCCAAACAAGCACTCAGGTGTTTGATTGGCGTCAAGCTGCTGGACTCCTCTCTGGCTGACCCGGTGGTGGAGACTCCTCTCGTCTGGTCGTCCATCACACAGCAAAGGCCGACAAGGGCATTCCCCCTCTCTCTTGTCGGCCTCTTTTTTTGCCCAAGCTAAGCCACTTGCCAAATCTCCTAGGCCACTTAGATGCTTGGAGGCATTTGAGGTGTGCTAGGATGCTTCAGTAGGAATACATCGCAGGACAAGCCAAGAATTATCGAAAAACGACAGGGCCTAAGAGACTTTGCGCCTACCGCTTGAAAGGTGATTTCCATGGAGAAGATGTCGAAATCGCACGAGGACTATCTAGAGGCAATTGTTATGCTGGGGGGCACAACGGAGGTGTCCGTTCGCTCGGTAGATGTGGCAACTAAGATGGAGGTGTCAAAGGCTTCGGTTAACAAGGCCGTTAATTCTCTGAAGGAGAAGGGCTTGGCAGAGCAGCCTTATTACGGGGATATCACCCTAACCCCCGAAGGTTATCAATATGGCTGCTCGATACTGGAGCGTCATCGCTTGCTTTTTAATTTTTTGTCAAAGGCTCTAGGCATTCCAGAAGAGCAAGCTGACAAGGAGGCATGTCTCATGGAGCATGCTATAAGTGATGAATCCTTCGAAAAGTGGATCGCCTATATCAAGTCGCTCAATCTTGAGTAGTAAGACAGCTTTTAAGCACCGCCGTATGGTGCTTAAAGCTTTGCCAGAGTGACAGAGGGGAAATCTTTCATGGCGCAGCGAGCAAAAAACCAGCACGATACACCAAGCACCCACTCAGCACCCCTAAAAATAGGGGTGCTTTTGTCGGGAAGCGGAACTAATCTTCAAGCCATTATTGACGCTATTGATGATGGTCTTGCGGTAGAGATAGTGCACGTAGTTTCTTCTCGGCCTGATGCCTACGGCATCCAGCGAGCCCAGGCGGCAAATATTCCGGTGACGGTGTTCAACCGCCAGGTCTATGCCGATCCAAAGGCAGCAGATGAGCGCATTGTTGAGGTATTGACTGCTGCTGGGGCTGAATACGTGGTTATGGCGGGGTATATGCGCAAGGTCACCCCGGTGGTGCTTGATGCCTTTCCTAACCGTGTGCTGAACCTTCACCCGGCTCTGCTTCCTTCCTTCAAGGGCGCTCATGCCATTCAAGATGCCTTCGAGGCGGGGGTAAAGGTAACCGGAGTAAGCGTTCACTTCGCTAACGAGGACTATGACAAGGGCCCCATCGTGGCCCAGGAACCCGTGCGTGTTGAAGAGGGCATGACGATTGAGGAGCTTGAAGCTCAAATTCATAAGGTGGAACATGTGCTATATCCGAAGGTCTTAAGCCTAATTGCTGCCGGTAGGGTGCAGGTGGGCGAAGAGGGCAAGGTTCATGTGAGCGAGATCTGAGAACTTGGCTTGCCTGAGCAAGCCCCTAGAACGCGGTTTGTCTGGGCGCTCAGTTTATCTGATAAAGAAGGTGTTGTATGGAAAAAGCAGTGCTAGAAGGCATTATTGAGGACTTAGAGGTGGGAAAAACGCCTCAGTTAAGTACGGAGGATTTCCCCTGCTTTTCAGCAGAGGCATTGGCAGGCAAAGAGCACGTCCAGCCTTCCTACTTGCAGGTTATCGCCCAAAGCTTAAACAAGGAGGATATACCCACCTTTAAGCGGGCCTTACAAGCAATGGATGAGGGCGATCTTGCCTGGTTAGGCTTCAAAATCATCTATGACGCAGAGGCCGCCATACACAATGTCGATAACGAGGTAACAAAAAAATACGGTGAAGTGGGCAGCGCCGATGGCGAACCTTTGGTCTTTTTCTGCAACGACGCAAAGGAGATCCTCGCCTCGCGGGCCTATTCCGACCGCGACAAGTTCCAAATGAAGGACGTAACCCGAGGTCCCTCAATGCACAATGAGCAATTCGAAGGCCTTACCTGGGCTTCGGTGCCGCTTTTTGATGCGGTGCGCGTATGGCTTTTAGGTGCTTCGGATGTGGCAAGTGAGGTGGCTGCTCTTGCAACTCATGTGGGCTTTCAGGTGTGTGTGGTGGACTACGACGCTGCCTATTTGAGCGAAGCTCGTTTCCCCACAGCCCAGCGATTTTTGCTTGAAGGCGACAACTTTGACGGACTTGTTTCCTATACTGCCGCACCCGAGGACTATGTCTGCGTGCTGACGCGCGGCCATATGTTTGACCCCGAGGCCTGCGTGTGGGCTGCAAAGCACGGGGTGCATTACGTGGGCATGATGGGGTGCAAGGGCAAAAACGACACGGTGCATGACCTGGTTTTGGCCAAGGGTGCCACAGAAGAAGACTGGCAGCGCATAAAGCGGCCCATAGGTCTTAAGTTTGGGGCAAAAACCCCAGCCGAGCTGGCCATTGCCATAGTGGCTGAACTGGTAGACGTGCGTTATCAGCAGCGCTACAGCGAACAAGCGCGCGAAAAGCATGAAGCCAGCCTTGGTCGTTAGGGCCTTAAAAACGCGTATTTTTATCCGCTTTTGTGGGCGAGAGCCTGCATGAGACTTGTGACTGCTAAGCTTTACTGAGAGAGACAATTGGCGAGAGGTGGGCTATACGATGGAAAATCCAAAGGTCAAGCGCGTACTGATGTCAGTGACCGACAAGACGGGCGTGGTGGAATTCGCCCGGGCGCTTCACGAGGAATTTGGGGCAGAAATCATCTCGACCGGCGGTACGGCTCGCGCTATTGCTGAGGGTGGCGTGCCGGTAACCCCCATCGATGAGGTCACGAAGTTCCCTGAGATGATGGATGGTCGCGTGAAGACCTTGCATCCTATGGTTCATGGCGGGCTTTTGTCCAAGCGCGATAATGCTCAACATATGCAAGAAGCGGCCGATCACGGCATCAAGATGATAGACATGGTGGTTGTTAACCTCTATGCCTTTGAGAAAACGGTCGAAAGCGGCGCCGATTTTGACACCTGCATTGAAAACATCGACATTGGCGGGCCGTCTATGCTGCGCTCGGCCGCGAAAAACCATGTATCGGTGGCGGTGGTGACCGATCCTGCCAGCTACTCTGCCATCTTAGACGAGATGCGCTCAAATGAGGGTGCAACCACCCTTGAAACGCGTCGGCAGCTGGCCTTGCAGGTCTTTCAAACCACCAACGCCTATGATGGAGCCATTGCTTCTTGGTTAGAACAAGAGCTCAAATCCCAAGAGGGCAAGGCGTCAAACGGCGAGACATCAAGCGAAGCAGCTGGCGCAAACGAGGTCTGGGCAGAGGAGCCCCCAGCTGTCTGTGACCTGCATCTGGAAAAGCAGCAGGGACTGCGTTATGGCGAAAACCCTCATCAGATGGCTGCCTTCTATCGTATGGAAAGTGCCGCCACGCCGCATAGCCTGGTAAATGCCGAGCAGTTAAACGGCAAGGAGCTTTCTTACAACAACATCCTAGACACCGATGCCTGCTGGTCTTTGGTACGCGAATTTGACGAGCCGGCGGTGGTGATCCTTAAGCACCAGAACCCCTGCGGCTCTGCCCTTGCAGAGACGGTGGCAGAAGCCTACGACAAGGCCTTTGCCTGTGACCCGAAAAGTGCCTTTGGCGGCATTATTGCGGCCAATGTCTGCGTTTCCCAGGAAATGGTGGAACACATCAACGAAAACAAACAGTTTATCGAGGTAGTTATTGCGCCCGATTTTGAACCAGGCGCCTTGGAGCTGCTGCAGCAAAAGAAAAACGTGCGCGTCCTACGCACCGGTGGGGTGGATGCGCCATCCCAGGTGGAGTATCGCAGCGTTGATGGCGGCATGCTGGCCCAGCGGGTTGACCGTGTAAACGAAAGACCTGAGGACTTCACCGTTCCTACCAAGCGCAAGCCCACCGATGAAGAAATGCACGAGCTCTTATTCGCCTGGCGGGTGTGCAAGGGCGTAAAGTCAAACGCTATTTTGGTGTCGAAGAACCATGCCGGCATAGGCATGGGGCCAGGTCAGCCAAATCGAGTGGACTCCGCCGAGCTTGCCTGCAAACGGGCGCATGAGGCCTGCGAACGTATGGGGCTTGCGCCCGAGGGCTTGGTGGCGGCATCAGATGCCTTCTTCCCCTTCCGCGACAATATTGATGTTTTGGCAAGCTATGGCGTGAGTGCCATTATTCAGCCGGGCGGCTCAGTTCGTGATGAAGAAAGTATTCAAGCCTGCGACGAGCATGGTATTGCCATGGTCTTTACGGGGCATCGCCATTTCCGCCACTAGTAGGGACGAAGGCGAAGGCTTGAACAAGGAAAATCGATGAAGGGAAGCAGTATTCGGCTTCTGCTGGTGGGCTTGGTGGTAATCATCGTTTTGGCGATGGTTATTATGCGAGGTGAACAGCTGGTAGAGCTAGCCGAAACCATGCAGCGGGGCTCGGCGATACCTTTGGTCTGCGCAGTGCTTACCCAGTTAGGAAAGTACCTCTCGCAAAGCTTTGCCTATATGTTTTGCTTTAAGGCGGTACACGAGCACATGAGCCCGCGTTCCACCCTACCTTTGGTCTTTGGCACCTTTTTCATGAACACCATAGCGCCCTCTTTGAACCTTGCTGGCACCACCTTGGTGGTAAATGATGCTCGTAAACGCGGCATTTCGGCAGGCAAGGCAACCTCGGCGGCCCTTTTGATGCAGATTACCATCGATAGCGCCTTTGCCACCATTATGATTGTGGCCTTCATTTTGCTGGCGCTTACCGTTGGTCTTTCGCCCCTGTGGTTCTTACTGGGTCTTTTGGTGCTGCTCTTGGTAGGGCTTATGATTTTTGTCATGGTTTTGGGACGCAAGCGCCCTGCTGCATTACTTAAGATCCTTGAGCCTATTGAGCGTTTTATTAATCGCATCTTGCTGCGCTTTAATAAAAAAGCTATCAAGCCCTGGGCCGAACGCACCGTGGGTTCCTTTTCCGATGCGGCAGGTTTGATTGCCCATAACCCGCGCTCTACTGCTTCAGCCTTCGGCTGCTCTGTCATTGCTTCAATCTGCGAGCTTTCTTGCTTCTGTCTGGTAGGCCTTGCCTTTGGCGTTACTACCATTGAACCTTTGGTCTGCGGCTATGTGGTTGCAACCCTTTTTGCCATGATCTCTATTACCCCTCAGGGAGTAGGCGTTGTTGAGGCCATGGTGGTCGTTGCCTTTACCTCCTTTGGGGAAGGCAGTGTGGCTGGTATGGCAATTGGTCTGGTATATCGCGGCATTGTTTTCTGGATGCCCTTCATTATTGGGGCAATTCTTATCAATGTGACGAAAACCTTCAGGGGCGAGACAAAGGCAAGCTCACAAGATCCTTCTAACTCTCAGGACCTCCCTAATCCTCAGGGTCCCTCTAGCTCTCAAGATCTTTCTAATCTTCAGGATCCCCCTGTCTCTCAAGGTCCTTCCAACACTCAGAACTCCTCTGATTCCCAAGGCTCTCTCAGCCCCTAAGGCCCTTTTAGCCTTTAAGGCTCTTTCCAACTTAAGATTTTCCGGTCCTTAAGACCTCTTACTCTTAAGAGTCTGCTAATCTTCAAAACTCTTCTTTAAAAGAAAGGAAGCACGCCCACTATGACAAGCTTTTGCGACCTCCTTCAAATGAACATCGTCTCCGTTACACCCAAGCGGGTTGAGCTTACTATGCCCATTACTCCTGAGGTCTTGCAGGTATGGGGCTTTTTACACGGGGGTGCAACCTTGGCCTTGCTGGAAACGGCTGCAAGCTATGGGGCGGCAGCCAATACCAATCCTGAAACCGAGCGGCCTTTTGGCATCAATGTGAACGTTTCTCATCGCAAAAGTGGCAAGCAGGGTAGTGTGCGCGGAGTGGCCACTCTTGAAAAAGAAGAGCTCTCACGCAATGGCGGGCGCAAGCAGTTCTGGCAGGTGTACGCCTATAACGATGAAGGGGAAGTGCTTTCCGAAGGAAGGGTGCTTACCATGGTGAGCTCTATTGAATACCTTAAGGGAAAGGGTATTGAGATTCCCCAAATTGACTATTCCGGTCCTAGTGTTGATAACCCGGTCATATAAAACAGCGACCTTTGATCCCCCTGATCCCCCTGATCCCCCCTTCATTTCCCCCTATGTGGATTAGTCCTGCTTAAGCCTTAGCTTTGATATAAATTGGTATAATGAAGGGCATTGTTTACGAGTGATAACTGGGAAGAAAGCGGCAGAATCCTAGCTAGGGGTGTGTTTGTGACTCCAGTGGGGTGCCGCCACGCGCCCTAGAGTATTTGGAGAGAGATGTTCCCGATTGAGCAGGCGGTAATCGTTTTTTTGGTGGCAGGAATCGTTGCCTTTTGTATGGTTCCGGTTTCAAAGCGCATTGCCCATCTTCTGGGGGCAATTGATTATCCAAGCAACCGCCGTATAAATACCGAGCCTATTCCTTGCTGCGGAGGTATTGCCCTTTACTGCGGGTTTTTAGCCGCTTGCTTGGTTATTTATGTGGGTTGCCTCTTTTTCGGCTGGGGAGCAAATGACCTATTTGCTCTGCAAGAAATTGACTATCGCATTTTATTCGTAGGCGTAAGTCTTATGTTTTGTGTGGGCTTGGTTGACGATATTGTTCAGCTTTCACCATCAGTAAAGCTCTTGGGGCAAATTCTTGCGGCGGCGATAGTGGCGGCATCGGGGGTCTCCATTGGCGCAATACGTCTGCTGGGAAATAACTACCTCGAGCTTTCCTGGATTGATGTGCCGCTTACCGTGCTTTATCTGGTTATTTTCGTGAATATTATTAACCTGATTGATGGCCTGGATGGCCTGGCCGCAGGGATTGTGGGTATATCGGCCATTGGTTTGTGTATTCTCACAACTTTTCGGGGGAGTATTGTTTTGGCGCTTGCCTGCGTGGCACTTATAGCTGTGTGCCTTGCCTTTCTCCGTTTCAACTTTTACCCGGCATCAGTGTTTATGGGGGATTCAGGCGCGCTTTTTTTAGGTTTGATCATAGGCATTGTGTCGGTGGTGGGCATTGTGCGTACCCAAAGTTTTGTGGTGATGCTGATTCCCTTTGTCATTGCTGGTGTTCCAGTACTGGATACCCTTTCATCCATAGTGCGCAGAAAACACGAACATCACCCAGCTAGCCAGGCTGACTTGGAACATATTCATCATCGCTTGGTGCGTTTTGGTTTAAGCCAGCGGGCGGCAGTACTTATCTTGTATGCCTGTTCGGCCGCATTGGTAGTTTGTGCTTGCCTGCTTATTGGTTTGCCAGTGCTGGTGCAGGCCGGGGTGCTGCTCGTGCTGCTTATTATTGCTCTTCCTGTGGTATATATTCTGGGCATTGCGCATCCCGTTTTGCAGCACCACTATGAAGGTAAGGAAAAACGTGGCTCCCGCACACCTTCAAGAGCTGTTTCACATGCCCCAAGCACTTCTTCACATGTCTCAGATACTTCTTCACATGTCCCAAACGCCACTGCTGATTCAAGTACTAATGCTGCTGTTTCCAGCAAGTCTGCGCCGGGACACAGGAGCCACAAATGAAGGCTGCTCAGGAAAGTATGCATACGAAGACGGCTCGACGTAAGGCCGCCCTTGCTGTTTTGGCAATGGTGGTGTTTGTGGCCTTATATCTGGCAGTTATAGAGGCCATTGCTTGGGTGGCGGCTGATGCGGGAGAGAATCCCACCGACATTGTGGAAGAGTCGCAGTTTTCCGCGGAAAGCGACTAAAGGTGGCCAAAGATGGTCGGTGGCGGCCTTCGTGCTAGCGAGCAACCTTCGCGTATCGAGGGGTATAGTAGTATAGTCGCATAGTCGAGCTTGCAATAAATCTTTTTGCAGGTGACAGCTGAAGAGATAAGGATTACTTTTGCTGAGTGCTTTATCAAGCATATTAAAGGACAACTGGGAGTGGCGAAAACAAATTGGTCGTTTGGCCCTGTTTGAGCTGGTGAAAAAAAGCCGGGGGGCAGTGCTTTCCTGGGCCTGGTTTTTCATAAAGCCAGCAATGTATATCTTTTGCTTTTGGTTTGCCTTAGATATTGGCTTGCGCACCAGCAGTGGTATAAGCCAAGCCAATGGTGCTCCTTACATTTTGTGGCTGTGTGCAGGGCTTATCCCCTGGTTTTTTATGCAAGACATTTTGAGCACAGGCATTGATGTAATGCATCGCTACCCCTATTTGGTGAACAAGATTAAGTTTCCCTTAAGTGGAATTTCCACCATCTATTGTGGCGCAACCATGATTATCCAGCTTGTGCTGATGGTGGTGCTGTTTATCATCTACTTTGCCTGTGGCATGGCACCTGATATTTACTTGTTACAGGTGCCTCTTCTCTTGGTTTTAATGTTTGTTTTTTGGGATATGGTGTCCATACTTTTTTCGCAGCTTTCGGCGGTGAGCAAGGATGTTGCTAACCTTATGCGTTCTTTGTCCACCCCGTTCTTCTGGCTTTCGGGCGTTATCTTTAATGTGAAAAGCATTTCCATAGACTGGATTCAAGTGATTCTCTACTTCAACCCAATCACCTTTTTTGCCACAGCTTTTCGCGGGGCCTTTTATGACAAAACTTGGTTTTGGGAAGACTCGCTAACCCTGGGTGGCTTTGCGGTGGTGTTCGTGGTGACGCTGGTAGTTATGCTTCTGGTGTACAAAAAGCTTAATGAGGAGGTGGCCGATGTCCTCTAAGAAATTGGGAGATGAAGACAGTCTTTCCGATGCGCGCGACTTCCACAAAACCAGTGTGAGTAACGAGGTTGCCATTCGTTTTGATAATGTCACCAAAACCTACAACCTATACAAGAATGACCGAGGTCG
>CAYSMG010000030.1:6084-9221 GCA_964432045.1 uncultured Eggerthellaceae bacterium | reverse complement strand
TTAGTAGCTCTTCCGCCAGAACGACCTGCTCTGAGAAAGGTGGGGCTTGCCTTGCGTTCACTTGAAAAGGCCAGCACGGCCACCCGGGCCTTTCTCGAAGTTGCTCAAACTTGGATCAATATGGCGTATCAGACCTAGAGATTTCGCAGAAGAGCTGGCCTTTTCCTCAGGGACCCTCCTAGGAAAAGAGCCCCTGGAAGCCGCCTCTGCCCGAATGCCGCGAGCGCTGAACATAGGTAAAGAACTCAGTGAAAGAAGCTAAAGAAACATCACGGCGTTCACCGCTGTGACGTTCCTTCACTTCTACCTTGCCCTCGGCCAGGCCGCGCTTGCCAACAATAATCTGTAGGGGCCAGCCAATAAGATCGGCATCGGCAAACTTTACTCCAGCGCGCTCATCGCGGTCATCAATGGCCACCTCAAAACCAAGCTTTGCCAGATCAGAAGCTAGGCGTTCGGCGGTGGGCTGGACGGTATCGTCACCTACTGTAAGGGGAATAATGCACACATGAGCAGGCGCAATACCAAAGGGCCAGATAATTCCCGCCTCATCATGGCTTTGTTCCACGGCAGCAGCAAGGGTTCGGGTAATTCCCACGCCATAGCAACCCATGATGAAGTAACGCTCTTCACCATTTTCGTCCATAAAGGTGGCGTCCATGGCACGTGAGTATTTGTCGCCCAGTTTGAAGATCTGCCCTACCTCAATACCACGGGCATGGCGCAGAGGCAGACCACAGTGCGGACAGGGGTCACCCTCACGCACCAGACACAAATCCGTCCACTCATCTACCGTGAAATCACGCTGGAGGGCGGCCCCCACATAGTGGAAGCCCTCTTCATTTGCACCCACAACCCAGCTTGGCACTTCACGCAGGCTGGTATCGGCTGCCACCTTTATGCCAGCAGGTAGGCCAATCGGACCCATAGAGCCCTTCACCAGCTGCGCTTCTTTTAATTCTTCGTCATCAAGCGGCTCAAAGATACCAATAAGGTTTTCTACCTTTACCTCGTTGACCTCATAATCACCAGGCACAAACAGCACCCAGATTTGGCCATCTGAGCTCTTGCAGGCAAAGGCCTTTACGCAGGCAGCCTCATCACAGCCAAGGTGGGCGGCTAACTCTTCGATGGTATGCACCCCGAAAGTTTCAATCTTTTCAAGGGTGTCGGCCGGATAAACCTTTGGCTCGGGGGTGCAGTCGGCCACCTCTACATCGGCGGCATAGCCGCATTCGCAATACACCAGCTCGGCTTCACCCGTATCAGCAAGCGCCATGAATTCCTCGGAACCGCTACCGCCAATCTGACCGGAATCGGCCTGAACAATGCGGTACTCAAGACCCATGCGCTCGCACATACGCGAATAGGCATCGCGCATTTGCAGATAGCTCTTATCAAGACCTTCTTCGGTCGCATCAAAGCTATACGCATCCTTCATAATGAACTCACGTCCACGCAAAAGACCGAAGCGCGGACGGCGCTCATCACGGAATTTCAGCTGAATGTGGTAGAGGTTTTTCGGCAGATCCTTATAGCTGCGCAGCTCGTTATCAATTAAGTCGGTTACCACCTCTTCATGGGTGGGTCCAAGGCAAAATTCGTTACCATGACGGTCAATCATGCGCAGAAGCTCATCACCGTAGACCTCCCAGCGACCACTGCGATGCCACAGCTGCGCCGGCTGAACAAAGGGCATCAGCATCTCTTGGCCACCATGCGAGTCCATCTCTTCACGCACGATATTTTCTATCTTGTGCAGCACCCGCATACCCAGGGGCAAAATGGAGTACAAACCCGAGGCTTCCTTACGCACCATACCGGCGCGCAACAAAAGCTTTGCCGAGGCGATATCGGCATCGCTGGGATCCTCTTTAAGGGTCGGCACATACAGCTGACTCATACGAATAATAGTGCTGGTCATAGTTTTCCTATCTCTTCCATCAAAGCGTCCACTATGGCCTCTTCAGACACCTTGCGGACGGTCTTTCCCTGAGCAAACACCACGCCCTGGCCATCACCACAGGCAACACCAATATCGGCATCGGCAGCCTCACCTGGTCCATTTACCACACAGCCCATTACCGCCACCTTAAGCGGCTTTGAAATGGACAAAAGGCGCTCTTCTACCTGGGTGGCAAGCGATATGAGGTTTACCTGACAGCGCCCACAGGTGGGACAGCTTATAAGCTCACAGCCCCGCTGGCGAAGCCCTAAGGTAGCAAGCAGGGTCCAACAAGCACGCACTTCGGTAAGTGGATCATCAGTCAGTGAGATACGCAGGGTATCACCAATGCCCTCTTCAAGCAAAATACCCAAGCCGCAGGCCGATTTGATAATGCCTTGGAAACGAGTACCTGCCTCGGTCACCCCAATGTGTAGGGGCACCTGAGGAATGCGCTGGGATAGGAGCCGATAGGTGGCAATGGTGGTGGGCACATCATGGGCCTTAGCGCTTACCACCACATCATAAAAACCCCGGCTTTCGCAATAGCTCACATATTCCTGGGCGGAAGTCGCCAACTTTTCGGGCAGGCTTAAATCCTTCCTTTCGGCAAGAGCGGCATCTAAGGAACCCGCATTGACCCCAATACGAATGGGGATACCTGCCAAAGCTGCGGCCTCTAAGACCGCATCGGTTTTAGCAAGCCCTCCAATGTTGCCGGGGTTTATTCGCAGCTTTGCCGCTCCGCGACGGGCTGCCTCTATGGCAAGTTTTGCATTGAAGTGAATATCGGCCACCACCGGAAGAGGGGACGCCTCACATACCCCTTGGAAGGTGTCCAGACAATCGGCGCGGGGAATGGCCATGCGCACCACTTCACAGCCCGCCTGTGCCAGCGCCTCTATCTGTGCAAGATTGGCGGCAGCATCATGGGCCGGCGCATTAAGCATTGACTGGACTACAACTGGGGCACCTTGCCCTAGGGGTACCTTTCCCACATACACCCTGTGTGTTACTTGGTTTGGCCTTTGCTCGCTCACTTGTTTGCCCCCCGCTGCTTCGCCCTGCTTGTTCCCCGCTGCTTTTAACCCTAGCCGCCTAGGACAAAGCGCTGCACGTCTTGATTAAGAAGAACCACAAAGAGGCACAAGAATAAGGCCATACCCGCAAGGGAAAGTCCATTGACCACACG
>CAYSMG010000030.1:0-5984 GCA_964432045.1 uncultured Eggerthellaceae bacterium | reverse complement strand
GCCACTGCACTGCCCCACTCCACTAGCTCTTCAAGAGCCGCATGGGCATCATCAACTGAAATACCGCAGTCAACGGCAATATCTTCCATGGTGGCCGTACCCCGGCGGTACAGAGCCGCCAAGACCGCTTTTAGGTGCGGACTCATATCGCCTGGCTCCATGCCACATACCCGGGCATAACCACCCAGCAAAAGGGGAGTTATGCCAAACTTGGTCTCCCCCCGACGAAAGCCAATGCTGGGGCCCGGAAGGCCCAGCATAAACTCGGTCACACGAACGCCAAAGGCCCTCGAGGCAAGAAAATGCCCACCCTCGTGGATGAAGACCAGCACCCCTAGGGAAAGCAAGGCAGTTAATATCGTTAGTAAAATATCCATGCCGTCCATTATAAAAAAGCCCACCGTAGTATCGAGAAATCTGCAGGTGGCCTACATAGGCAATTCGCGATAAGTTCTAAAAATTGTTACTTTCATGGCCCCAATGGTGGATGACCCGCCCGAGCTTGATGGGTAATCCGCCCTAACTTGGTGAATAATCCACCCTAGTTTAGTGAGCAACTCACCCTTTTTAGCCTTTGAGTTTCTCTACCTTAATAGCACAGACCTTATACTCGGGAGCCTTTGAAACCCTATCGAGTGCTGCGATGGTAAGCCAGTTGGCATTGCCGTCTTGGAAGTGGAAGGGCATCCAGGTTTGTCCCGGATTGGTCTTGTTTGACACACGAGCCTTGCTCACAATGCTGCCGCGACGCGATGTCACCCGCACCGCATCGCCATCATCAAGGCCAAGGGCTTGGGCATCCTGGGTGTTGATTTCAATGAAGGAACTTCCCTCTACCTCTGAGGTCGCCGGAGTGCGTCCAGTCATGGCACAGGCATTGTACTGATACAGCACCCGTCCGGTCATCAGCAGCAAGGGATAGCTTTCATCAGGCAATTCCGCCGAAGGAATATAGTCGGGAGTAGAAAAGGCCCCCACCCCATTTGAGAAGGAACTCACATGCAGGATGGGCGTTCCAGGATGGGTCTCGTGAGGGCAGGGCCACTGCAAACCACGCTGAAAGGCCTCAGTATCAAGGCGCTTATGACTAATACCCGCATAGATGGGAGACAGTGAGGCAATCTCTTCTGCAATGTGGGCGGCATCTAAGAGTGGCTGCTCATAGCCCATGCGACACATCAGCTCGGTAAAGATCTCGGTATCAAGACGCGGACCTTCTGGCCCAGGAATCGCCTTGCGCACCCTTTGCACGCGCCGCTCGGTATTGGTAAAGGTGCCTTCCTTTTCCGCATAGCTGCGACCTGGCAGGACAACATCGGCATACTTCGCCGTTTCGGTCAAAAAGAGATCTTCCACTACCAAAAAGTCTAAGGACTCAAGCGCCTTGATCACATGGCTGGTATCCGGGTCGGTTCGCAGGGGGTCTTCACCAAAAATGAAAAGCCCCTTGATCTCGCCCTTTAGCATTGCCGGGAAGCACTCGGTTGCCTTGGTACCCGGCTCACTGGAAAGATCACAGCCCCAGGCCTTTTGGAATTTCTCGTTTATCACAGGGTCGGCAAGCTTTTGATACCCGGGAAAGTCATCGGGGCCGGCTCCCATATCACAGGCTCCCTGTACGTTATTTTGACCACGCAAAGGGTTCATTCCGCAGCCAGGTTTGCCTAGATTGCCCGTAAGCATGGCGATATTTGAAAGGGCCATAACGCCATCGGTGCCCGTGGTGTGTTCGGTTACACCTAAGCAGTACATAATGGCAGCACGCGAAGCACTGCCATACATCCGAGCAGCCGAAACTAGATCCTCTACGCTGATATCACAGATGCGCGCTACATATTCTGGGGTAAATTCTTCAACCTGCGCCTTCATGATGCCAAAGCCCTCGGTGCGTTGACGCACGAAGTCCCCATCAACAAAGCCCAGCTGAATAAGAAGATTCACCATGCCATTAGCAAAGGCCACGTTGGTGCCGGGGCGCAGCTTCAAATGAATATCGGCCCAGGCCGCAAGACCAATATCGCGCGGATCAACCACAATAAGGCGGCAGCCTCGTTCAACCGCCTGGCGAATACGCATACCAATAACCGGGTGCGCCTCTTCAGGATTAGAGCCCACCAACATAATGACCTGTGCCTGGCCCGTAATATCATCTATGGAATTGGTCATCGCCCCTGACCCTAACATTGTTGCCAGACCGGCAACGCTGGGGCTGTGTCAAACTCGGGCACAGCAATCGATGTTATTGGTCTTAAAGGCCACCCGCGCCATTTTTTGGAAGAGATAGACATCCTCATTTGTCGAACGCGAGCAAGCAAAGGCGGCAAGCGCTTTGCCGCCGTATTCATCGCGTATGGCCCCCAGACGGCTTGCCACAATTTCTAGCGCTTCATCCCAAGTAGCAGGTTCAAGTTCCCCGCTTTGGGGGTTACGAACAAGGGGGGTGGTAAGTCTATCGGGTGCTTGTACAAAATCGAAACTGGCCGAGCGGCCCTTCACGCACAAAAGCGAGCGGTTCGATGCACCTGAAGCGCCGCGGGCTGCCACAATGCGCCCACCGGAAACTTCAAGCTCAAGCTGGCAACCCACACCACAGTGTGGGCAGGTGGTGCGCACGAAGCTGGTCGAGGGTTCAATATTGAGCGGGCGCGCCTTAAGAGAAATGGCACCGGTGGGGCAGGCCTGGGCGCAGTTGCCGCAGGATTCGCATTCGCTTGCCCGCCACTTGGGGCCAAAGGGTGCACGGATAAGGGTATCGATCCCACACTTTTCTGTCTGAAGACTGTGGTTGCGCGCAGCATTATTGCAGACCCCAATGCAGCGCTGGCAGCTTATGCACAAGTTGGGATCAAAGCGCAGAAAAGGATTGTCATCAAGTAGGGGTCGTGTTTGGTCTTGGGCAAAGGAAAACTTCAAGTCCTCATCAGGCTCAAGCCCAAGTTTGGCACAAAGAGCAGCAAGTTGAGTGTGTGCCACCCCGTCCTTACGCGCAAGGGCTGCCAGGCTTGGTCCCTTGCTTGCAAGGATAAGCTCAAGGGCCATTTTGCGATAAGCCGAAAGCTTTGCCGACTGCGTCTTGATTTCCATTCCCTCGCGCACCGGCGTAGTGCAGGCAGGTACCGGATGTTGCGCTTCTGCAAGCTCTACCACGCACAAACGACAGGAAGCAATGGCGCTGCGCTCCTTGAGATAGCACAGATGAGGAATAACAATGCCTGCACTGCGCGCAGCCTCAAGTATGGTGATGCCTTCTTCGGCTCTTATGGCCGCACCATCTATCACTATGCTAGGCATATTGCTGCCTTCCTCCTACCGCCGAACCAGCTCCAAAGCAATCACAGCGCAAACAGCGGCTGCATTCTTGCAAAAGCTCCTCGTGGCTCATGCCGCATTCCACCCCTTCGAAATCCTTGCGTCGCTCGCGCGCAGGACGTTCGGCAAGCTCCACCCTTCCATAGGGGGTACGATTGTTGGGAAGCGGGGGCGCGGCACTTACCTCACAGGCCAGCTTGTGATGATAACCCAGATACTCATCAATATTGCGCGCGGCAACTTTACCTGCAGCAATTGCACGTATCACTGTAGCCGGGCCTGTTTGGCAGTCGCCCCCTACAAAGACATGATCGGGCGCCCCTTGGGCATGTAAGAATTCATCGGCATCAAAGGCTCCCCAGGTGGTTTGAAGGCCGCATTCTTCAAAGGGCTGCGCCTCAATATCTTGACCCACCGCAATAAGCACTACATCAGCCGGAAGACGCAAAAGCGGGGCGTCAGCCGCCACCGGTGCCGGGCGACCACGCTTCACTGGCCCAATGCGCTGCGGAGCAGCCATAAGGGCCACACAGTGTCCCTCCTCATCGGTCTCAATGGCATGCGGGGCACAAAGGGTGATCATCTCTACCCCTTCGGCAATAGCGGCTTCTACCTCACTGGGCAGAGCCGTCATGTCTTCCTTACGACGCCGGTAGACCACCGAAACGCTGCGCGCACCGGCGCGCACGGCGGTGCGCGCACAGTCCATGGCAACATTGCCGCCACCCACTACACACACATCTTTACCACTGTAATCAGGGATTTCGCCATCGCCTATGCGGCCTAAAAGATCCACTGCCGATACCACCCCTGAAACGTCAGCTCCGGGAATCTTGAGCTTTTTGCCTTTTTGGGCACCAATGCTTACAAAGACGGCATGGTAGGTCTCAAGTATTTCTTTAAAACGCGTCTCATCTATAGGCTCATTACAGTGCACCGTAATGGTTCCTGCTTGTAAAAGACCCCGGATATCCTCATCAAGGCGCTCGCGAGGAAAGCGATATGCCGGGATACCGTAGCGCATCATGCCGCCCAGCTGTGCGTGAGCCTCAAAGACCGTTACCCTATGACCCATCAGCGCCAAAAAGTAGGCGCAGGTAAGACCACAGGGACCACCGCCCACAATAGCCACTGTACGCCCGGTATCCACACTATGAAACGGGGTGGCGACGGTGTCTGCCGGAGCGGCATCAACCGCATAGCGCTTAATGCCGCGAATATTAAGCGGGGCGTCTATCAAACGACGACGACAGCGCTGCTCACAGGGATGCTCGCAGACAAAGGCACAGGCGGTGGGAAAGGGATTATCCTTGCGCACTAAGGCCACCGCCTCGGCATACTTTCCCGCAGCAGCAAGCGAAATATAGCCAGGAGCATCCACATGTGCCGGACATAGGGTCTCACAAGGCACCGACTGACCCGCACCCTCACTGCAGCAATGCTCGCAAATATGGTGCTGGTATTCTTCGGCAAAGTGATCAAGGCCATCAAGGAAGGCCTGGGCCGCCTCGTAGCCTATGGCGCAATCGGCGGTATCGCAGATCATCTGTGCCAGCTCGCGCGCCTGCTCAAGCACCTCAGAGGTGGCCTTGCAAGCAGCAAGGTCGCTGGCAAGAACAGAGAGACGCCCCAGGCCGTCTCGACAAGGTACGCACTTGCCGCAGCTTTGTGCATAGGCTGCCTGCAAAAGGGAGGCCTGGGCGACAACCGGACATATTCCCGGCGGCAGAGCTTCAACACGGCGAACGAAACGCTTCAGTGTTTCATCCAAAGAAGCAGCCGAATAAAACTGCGATGCGATAGATAGCTGCGCCACCTACAGAGTCCCCCTTATAAATCACATCAGAAAAGCTGAGCTATCCTCGCAAAGTCTTTCCCTGTTTTCACTCAGATCAAGAAAATTACCGTCTGCTCTTGCCCATTGCTTTAAGGCTATTTCTTTAAGACAACTCTTCTCAGACAGCTCTTCTAAAACGCTTGAATGCGCATGTCCCATTTTAGCCAATGAGAGGAGTTTATCGGCAGGCAAAAGGAGCCTTTTATATAAGCGCGCATGAAATGCAGACCTGAGGTTTTTTGCCTAATTGTCACACCTCGCCCACCCCAAGATTAAAGGATGAGGGCGCAGATATTGTAGGGCAGCAAGGCTTTAAGAGCGAGCCGAAACATCAAGCCCTAGTCAAGACTTGCGAGCACAAACCAAGGTTTCAAGCATTGGCCGAGACTTTAAGCACTAGCCGAAGCATCAAGTCCTAGTCAAGGCTTGCAAGGATGGCCTTGAGCAGGTCATCGTAGTCTTCAAAGGCCTCAAGGTCGGGGTTTTCTTCTTTTATAGCATCGGGACTGCGGAACAAAAAGCCTGTCTTACTTGCCCGGATCATGCCAAGGTCATTGTGGCTATCACCTGCAGCAATAGTAGTACAGCCACAGGACTGAAAGGCACGTACCGTCGTAAGCTTTGAATCGGAACAACGCATGGTATAGCCGCTTATATGACCGTCCTCTTCTACCACAAGGCTATTGCAAAACAGAGTTGGCCACCCCAGTTTACGCATAAGAGGCTGGGCAAATTGTTCGAAGGTGTCGCTAATAATGGTCACCTGGGTTTGCTGGCGCAAGACATCTAAAAATTCACACGCTCCGGGCAGAGGATCAATGCCGGCAATAACTTCCTG